>JAZUSM010000001.1:0-31506 GCA_045606725.1 Oscillospiraceae bacterium
AGAGACTTGAAGGTGTTCTCGTTCCTTACGTTCACGGCGGCGGCAGCATCGGCGTAATGGTTAAGCTCGATACAGACCTCGACGCTGATAAGGTATTTACAGTTGGTAAGGACTGCGCACTCCAGGTTGCAGCTATGAACCCTGCATACCTCAACAGAGAAGCAGTTCCTGCTGAAGTTATTGAAAACGAAAAGAGCATCATGATGGCTCAGATGGCTGAAGATCCTAAGATGGCAAGCAAGCCTGAACAGGTTAGAGCTAAGATTGTTGAAGGTAAGGTTGGCAAGTACTATTCTGAAAACTGCCTCCTCGAGCAGGCATTCGTTAAGGATGACAAGCTCTCCGTTCAGCAGTATATCGACGCTTCCGCCAAGGAACTCGGCGGCAAGATTGCAGTTGTTGAATACGTTCGCTTTGAAAGAGGCGAAGGTATCGAAAAGAAGGCTGACGACTTCGCTGCAGAAGTTGCACAGATGGCAAAGGGCAATGGCTAATAAATAATTAACTGCTGTGGGAAACCACAGCAGTTTTTGCATATACATAAAAAGGACTGCTTCGATATAAGCAGTCCTTTTTCATTAACAATAATAAAGCAGATGAGTACGTACAGCAGAAAGCATTTCTTTGTAAAGTTCTGTAGCATCATTTAAATCCGCAGTCATAAGCGGATCATTGAGAAAAGCATTAAATGCAATATCAAGGTCACGTTCTTTTACAGATTTGACAATCGTGTTCTGATTGATGATATGACGTATGGTAAGTCCATAAATCTCATCGTTTAATTTACCTGCTGCAACAGGTTTTACACAGTTTTTGCTGATTAATGCGTTTGTGTGAACAATCGATCCAAGCGGTAGATTTTCAACCTGGCCGCTGTTTTTCATGCAAACATTAGTAATTAGGTTGCCAAGTCCCATGAGTGCACGGATTTGAAGTGCACAATCGGTTGTTCCGCCGCCGACACGAAGGTTTTCATTTCCGTTCATGAGTGATTTGACTCTACTTATTTTGTCAAGCTTAACTTTTTTTAGGTAATTAACAGTAGTCTGGCTGAATTTCCAGTTTGAAATTGTTTTAGGAGATTTAAGATACCATGTAGGACAGAAATCAGCAACTATTCTGTCAGAAACCGCAGGGATACAGCCATATCTCAGGAAAAGGTCAAATTTAATCTTGTTAGCAGAAGCAAAAGGGTTGGACTTGTATTCGTTGGCTTTTGTTTCATAACCGTTTTCGTAATATTTTTCAGCATATTTTCTGAAAAATGGCATGATGTCATTTCCATCATATGTAACCTCGTCAAACCACCCGAATCCACTTATTCCTAATAGATTGTATTTTATATCACGTCTGCGTATGTGTTGAATACCAAGTTCCTTTTCGGTGATGCCTGTAAGCAGGTCAAGTGATGGATAAAGTTCATTGGTTGACCCGAAAAGCTTGATTTCTGGGAATATCTCGTACATCATTTTCAGACATACTGACATAGGATTGGATAAATTTATAACCCATGCTTCAGGGCAAAGTTTTTTGATAAGTTCCGTATATTTGATATATATAGGAAGTGTTTTTAGTGCCTTAATAACACCTGAAGGTCCGGTTTGTTCTCCGACAGACTGGTATATTCCGTAAGTTTCTGGGAGATGAACTTCGGTAACCATTTCCTCCATGCTTCCTTGAGTAAAAGAAAGAATAACAATGTCAGCATTTTTCAATGCGTCTTCAGGAGTGTCAACGGCAAGATAAATTATATCGCTTTTGCAGTCAGGATGCTCACGCAACTTGTTTCCGATAACTTCATTGGCAAGCGAAAGCTGTTTGTCAACATCATAAAGCTGGACAGTAGCATAAATTTCTTCCGCTGCAAGTTCGGAAAAAAGCTTCCAGCCGTATCCAACGGAACCACCACCGATATATGCAATTGTAGTACGTTTGTCCTTGTTGAACATAGGAAAAGTCCTTTCAGAAATGTATTTGAATATACATTAATATTATTGTACAATTTTGAATTTTTGTCAAGCTTTTTTGCCAATTTTTATGAAAAAAACTTGCTATAAAGTGCACTATATGCAAATTGAATAAAAATAATGGTTATAATATATGAAACATTTAAATTAAATATAAGACAAATTGTAAAAAGTATGCAAACAGCCTTGACATTCAGTCCGTAAATTGATATCATTATAATAAATATTGAATAAGTTGGGGGCTGTTATTGTGGAGATTTTTAAGCAGTATGACTCATTTAAGGAAAAATGTATTGAATTTCCTAAGATTTTTGAAGGAAAATGCTTTAACGACAATAGGTTTATATGTCACCCTACTGCGGAAAATGAACTGATTGCAGTGTGCAGCGATGAGGAAGCACGTACAAACGCAATATGTATCTGCAGAATGGCTGATATGCTTCTTATGTCTGAAGACAGTGAAAGCTGGGTAAAGTTCAACCTTGCCGAAGCAAGAAAAATTGCTGAACAGAACGGCTTTATATATCTTACTGACCTCTTTGCTGAAAATGCATTCCAGGCTGATGAATGGATGATTGACGGCAAGCACGATACAATTATCGTTAACGAAGAATATATGCGTGAAAAGGGTATGAAGTATGCTCCTGTAACTCCGCTTACAAATAAGGTTCTTCATTTCAAAAAATATTCAAACAGCTTCTTCTGGAAGCCTGTCAATCCAGGTGAAATTCTTTGCATTGACAAGAAGTACATAGATGAGCGTTTTGATGAATTCTATAATGAACTTCTTGGAAAGCTTCCTGATTTGTCAGAGTCAGAAACAATTGACTTTGAACTTTTTGACGGCAAGGTTACAATTGATGTTAATACTACCCGCGCAAGAACAATTGAAATGTTCTTTGAAAGAATCAATAAGCTTGTAAATATTTTTGCTGAAAACAGTGAAATTCTTGAAATGTGTGAGTATGATTTCTCAGCCAAGGATTTCATTATGGATATTGCTGTTGAGGCGCTTAATAAGAACGATATCAGCATTACCAAAGCAGGTTTTGAGAGTAAATATTACAATAAGGCTCTTAATTCTGCAGATAAGCTTTTTGTTCTCGGTAACAAGTGCGGTGATGATGAAATTGATAGCATCAAGCTTGCTTTTATTGAAGCAGTAACAAGCGAATACAAGGACGAAATCAAGTATTCTGCTGAAGATACAAGCTTCTACAGCACAAAGCTCCGCCAGATGGAACTTGGTAATTACTCTGCAGAGGAAGAACAGTATTTTATTACTGAACTTCTCTCACATAAGCCCGGGGACTATCGTGTGTTCTATTATGCAGAGCGTCAGTATCCTGATGAAGCAGATAATCTCGCTGAAATTGCGAAGTTCTGGAAAATTGCTCCTCAGGATGAAGCAGAAATGGAAAATACAATTCTCGGTGCATATATCCTTGATGAAAACTTTGATGAACAAGGTCGTTTCTGTGCAGGCTATGATGAGTCAAGAATTCTTAAGGAGAAACTTGAAAAGGTTGTAGCAAAGTATGGTATCAACAGCCGTGAATGTATTGATGAACTTTCCCAGCATATCGATGTTATGGAAAAGGAACGCCGTACATTTAATGGTACAGTGTTTGATACTCATGAAGAAAAGAAGCTTGCTGTAAAGAACGAAGCATATATCCAGGATTTGTGTGTTGACCTCTCTGCACTTAATGAGAATGAACTCAATTCTCTCAATGAGCATATTGAAAATACAACTCTTGATGTTAATACAAAGTCAAAGTATCAGCTTAAAGTGAAGCTTGCACTCAATAATGTTCAGGCTTCAATGCTGGAACAGCGTTGCCTTAAGCTCCCTGTAATGACTCTTGATGAAATTATCGAGCTTAAGAAAAAGATTGTTTCTGAGGATTACCCTGAAGCAGTTATCAAGCCATTTGAGTCGAAAATCAGAGATGCATATTCAGGTGCACAGACAGAGGAAATTGAAGCTCTGCTTGCAGGTTCCGAGAACTTTTCCGATGCACAGCTTGACGATATTGCTGCTAAGCTGGCTTCCGGCAGATATGATGCAGGCATAGCTGAATATTATGCTCAGAAAATTGATGAAATAAAGGATAAGAATATCCGAAATAAGATAACATCCCTTATCGATGGATATGAGGATATGAACAAGGAGCAGCTTAAAGAGCTTATTGTTAAACTTTCCGATGATGCATATCCAAAGCATATTACAGGACCTCTCACAGCTAAGATTACAAATACACTCAGCAATTATGAACTGAATGAAGCAGCGAAGGCTTTTGAAGGCGTTGATATCGCAACAGAAGAGCAGCTTGCTGAAATGAAGAAAATTATTTCTGATAAGAAATTTACAGACGAAATCCTCGCTCCTTATATCGTTAAGGTTGAACAGCGTGAAAAGATGCTCCTTGACGAAGAACTGATTGAAATGTGCCGTGATATCGACACAATGACTCAGGAAGAACTTGATGAGCTCAAGTCAGAAATAACAAATTCTGAAAAGAATTTTGACGAGCAGCTTATTGGTAAGTATCTTGACAAAATTGCGCAGAAATCCTGTGAGCTTACAAATTCCGAGCTTGCAGAGCTCTGTAAGTATATTTTCTCTATGGAACAGGATGAACTCGACGAGCTTAAGGAGAAGCTTGCTGATGATAAGTACGATAAGGAATTTACCGATGTTTACTATCGTAAGATTGCAGAACGTGAACAGGAACTCCTTATTATCGAGCTTGACGAGCTCTGTGCAGATGTTTCCGAAAAGACTATTCCTGAGCTTGAAGAACTCAAGGGAGAAATCCTGGATAATGATGCATATAACGATATCTGTGATAAGTACATCATTGATATCAATGACCGTATTGAAGCTATTAAGATTGCAGAATATACAGAAAAGATTGACAGCGTAGCTGAAATGTCTGCTGAAGAGGTTGAAAAGTTCAGAGCATATGCTGAAGAAAAGCGTGAGGAAATTGGTGAAGAACTTTACAGCAGAAGTATCGAAGCAGCTGACAGCAGAGATGATATGCTCGAAAATGAAGCTCTTGAGGAGCTTTGTGAAGGTATTGAAGAATACGATTTTGAAAAGGCAGAAAGCGTAAAGGCGGAGCTTGAATCTGGTTCATATAATGCTGAAAAGATTGTTCAGTATGTTGAAAAAATTGAAAGCAGAATTCTTGACCTTCATACCGCTGAGCTTGAATCCTATGTTGAAGGTATATCTTCAATGAGCAAGGAAGATATTATCAAGGCACAGATTAAGGTTCAGGATTACGACAATGGTTGTCCTGCTGAACTTAGAGAAAAGTATAACAAGGTAGCAGAAGCTGCACTTGCAGATATAGCTGACCGTGAAGTACGTGAACTTTGCGGAGATATCAGTACTCTTTCTGCAAAGAAATCCTCTGAGCTTATCAGAAAGCTTGATAATATGCCTCTTGACCCTGAGGCAAAAACAAAGTATATTGATGCTCTTGACAGCCATATTGCTGACCTTAAGTCTGATGAGTCAAAGGTATATATTAAGTATCTCTCAGATAAAATGTCTGAATTCGGTATCAATGTTGTTCATCTTTGTGTACCCGGTATGTCCAATCTTTTTGATGCAAAATATTCTTCCGCATGCAGTACTTATGTGACAACAGGAAGATATGAGCTTCCTATCCTTGTTCATGAGGGTAATGCAGGTGAAGGCTTTACAATGACAACCGAGTACCTGTATATCGGTGACAGAGGAGAAAAGATAAAGATTAAGATTGACGATATAGCTTCATTCCAGGCTAAAAAATCACTTATGTCTTCGATTCTCACATCTGTTGAACGTAACGGCAATACAAATGAAATCCCGAATGCACTTAATAAGAACGTAGTTGAAAATGTTGCAAAGGTTCTTACAGCACTTGTAAGCTTCGTTCATGACCAGCGTTCTGCTGAACATATGAAGGAAATGCTTGAAAATGCGGTTCAGGAAAAGGCTATGCAGACTCAGACTGCTACAGCAGCCGCAGCTGCTCCTGCGGTTGAAACATCTGCAGAAGCTGAAGAAGGAAAGGTTAATTTCTGTGACCAGTGTGGTGCGAAGATTACCAATACAAATGCTAAATTCTGTGCAGAATGCGGAAATAAGCTTATGTAATTTAACAAAGATAAAAGGGTATCGAGTTTAATACTCGATACCCTTTTAAATTTAGAAGAAGGATTTGCGGAAATTTCAAGTGTTAAGCGCTTATCAGATTTTCAATAATTTCATAAATATGAATAGGGGAAGCCTGATACTTATTTATTATTCTGACAATCTCATTTACCTTTTCTCTGTTGCAGCTTACATCGCTCACAATTATATTTTCATCGGTAATTTCAATACCGTATGTAATGTAATTCCCGATGTTTTCGTCGAAAAGACTTTGTTTAATGCACTTATAATTGTAGCTCATTTTTAAAACTCCTTTTAAATTGTGTTCTGCATTCTGAAATCCTGTTGTATTTTGTAATACATTTTTCAGTTTAATCAAAAAATGCAGCAGCTGTTTGACGATTTATTTATAAACTCGCCGGTTGCCGCCGGGAACATGTATCCTCCTTTTTACATCAGAAATATTTCTTAACCGCATAAAACACAATTTATCCTTGACATTGCCGAAATTAGGTGCTAAAATTAAATTATAAGTTTTTAACATAATTTAATAAGGACCAATATTTACGGTCATGTCATAAGATTAATTGTGTATCTCTATTATAATCCAAATATTTGCACTTGTCAATATATTTTGTGCAAATATTTGGACTTTAGTGCTTTTATACAAAAAGTAATATTTTTTATAAGAAAAACCGCTTCGGGAATACCAAAGCGGTGAAAGGGGCATACCTGATGTATCAAAGAATTCAATCCTTGTGTAAGGAAAATGGCACTACGATTACTGCACTGTGCGTAAAAATAACAGGCAGCAGAGGGAATCTTTCAACGTGGAAAAATGGAAACATCAGACCGGAATGGCTTTTGGCAATAGCCGATGAATTCAGTGTTTCCACAGATTATTTGTTGGGTAAAACTACTGTAAGAATTCGTTCTGAAGATTTAACTGAAGAAGAGCAAGAGTTTATTCAACTCTTGGAAAAACATACTCCTGAATTTCGCAAACATTATCTTGAATTGCTAAAGTCGTATAAAGGCTGACTCGTAAAAAATCAAGTGTGGCGACTTGCTGATCATGTGTAAGATTTCTAAAAGCGGTCAGTAGATTAAGATCTTCTTCTGTAAGCATGTAATTTCGCTTCCTTTCAATAAGTCAAATGCAATTTGATAAAATATACTGCCATTATGTGTCATACAAGAAATCGAATGATGTAATTATATATCGGAAATTGCAATTTGTCAAGTGCTTTGTTGCAAAAATATACTTTTCTTAACTGTTTCTTATTCAAAATTGCAAGAATTTGATATTTTTGCTGCAAATTAAAAGGATTGTAGACTTTGATGAGAATAGTTGTTTGTATCATTGATTGATAAGTGATTAATCTGATTAGATTGATTATCGATTATGCAAAGTAAGTGAGATCAGTAAAAAAAGAATTATATTAATTGTAATTATGTATATATTACTATATGTAATAATATTTTAAAGGGTATCGGGTTTTGTCCCGATACCCTCGAATTTTATTTATCAAACGAAGGATTAAAAGCATAGAAATTCTTAGCATTAAGATTATCCTGAGCGATTCTCAAGCCTTCGCCGAAACGCTGAAAATGAACAATTTCTCTTTGGCGTAAGAATTTAATCGGATCACGAACATCAGGATCGTCCGTAAGACGAAGAATGTTGTCATAAGTTGTGCGAGCCTTTTGCTCAGCAGCAAGATCCTCAACAAGATCAGTAATTATGTCACCCTTTGATTGAAAATAAGTCGCAGTAAATGGTGTGCCTGATGCTGCAATAGGATAAACACCAGTAGTATGATCAACAAAATAAGTGTCAAAACCGCTTGCCTTGATTTGTTCGGGAGTAAGATTTCTTGTAAGTTGATAAAGAATAGCAGAAATCATTTCCATATGCGCCAGTTCTTCTGTGCCGATATCTGTCAGCAATCCTTTAACCTCAGCATAAGGAGCAGCATAGCGTTGGTTAAGATATCTTAATGAAGCAGCGAGTTCACCATCAGGACCGCCAAGCTGACTGATGATTACTTTAGCAAGCTTAGGATTAGGATTTTTGATGTTCACAGGATATTGCAATTTTTTCTCATAAGCCCACATTAGTTAGCACTCCTTTCCCATGGCCAAGGATCATTAACCCAGTTGAAGCAGTCGCCGGATGATTGGTCGGCAGTAATCGGACCATACTTCTCAATATAGGTTTCATAAGCAGAATTTTTCAGATCCGTATATTTTTTGAATAAAGAAAGCGCTTGATTGTCAGTTGGATGCGTGTCAAGGTATAGATTTAATTCGTATAAATAAAAATCATACATCTGAATAGCGCGTAAAAGATTATTTCCCTGCATAGTCAGAAATCTCCTTTCCGCAAAATGGTTTATCTAAACTAGGAAACATAGTTCCTCTCTCAAGAGCAGTGTTTTCAGCATAAGGTGTTTCCCACTGCTGAAATGGTACATAGCACATTCCTATAGGTGTTTCTTCAGGAAATGCACTTTTGTTTTCATTAGTTGTTCTGGAATAAATATACATATTTTCTCCTTTCGTCATTTGCTATTTTTACTTCCTTCTATATTTTATGGTAATTGCAATTAAGTGTTACAACAGAACAAATCAAATATTTTCAGCAATGCTACTTGACAAAAATATATATGTGTGGTAAAATAATTTAGTGAATTTTAGCCGGTGTGATGGAATTGGCAGACGTGACGGACTCAAAATCCGTTGGGGTAACACTCGTGCGGGTTCGACCCCCGCCACCGGCACCAAAATTTGCAATTGGCATCAAGACTTGATGAAATCAGGGCTTGGTGCTTTTTTATTTAAAAAATTCTACCAACCATCTATGAAAATCTGACACTATATTGTTGAGAACGTTCTAAAAGTAAGGTGAGGGAAAACGATGAACAAATATGACGCTGATAAAATAATATCCGAATATGTTAAAAAGCTGTTCGGTTTTGCAATGTCAAAGCTGTCGAAAATTGATGAGGCAGAGGAGCTTGCAGCAGAAATAACCATTCAGGTTTACGAGTCATTATTAAAGCAGGGCAATATCGAAAATCCTGACGGTTATATATACCGCATCGCAAAAAATGTATACGCACGGCATATCGACAAAAAAAATAAAACCACAGCTGTTGACGGTATCGAGTACATACACGATGGTAAGGATTTTACGGTGGAACTTATCGACAGCGAAACCTGCGGAATTCTCAGACGTGAGATAACGTATCTATCAAAAATTCAGCGCGAGATAATTGTTCAGCATTATTTCCATGACAAAAAGGTCAAGGAAATTGCGTCAATGCTTTCCCTCAACGAAAACACAGTAAAATGGCATTTAGCCTGCTCACGGAAGGAGTTAAAATCAGGTATGGAAAGAACACGAACAACAGGAACACTCGGTGCAGAACCGATTAAATTTATCAGTATGGGACATTGCGGTCACCCTGGCTCAAAGGGTGATACATCAGATTTTCTCGCAAAAGCTATCACGCAGAACATTGCCTATGCCGCATATCATCAGCCGAGAACAATAAACGAAATTGCCGAGGAACTTGGAATAAACCCTATTTTTGTGGAGGACGAGGTTGCTGTGCTTGAAGAATACGGCTATATGGATAAGCTTTCAGGCGGTAAGTACCGCACAAATATCCGTATTACTGAACCAAATGGAACACGATACAGAATTTACAGAGAAATCGAGCCTAAATACTCCAAGCTTTTTGCAGAGAAATTTTTCGCACCAGTTCTTGAAAATATAACGGAAATTCCCGAATGGCTTCACGTCCCCGATAATGACATCAATTTGCTTAAATGGTGTCTTGTGTGCTTTATGGCGCATAAGCTTTCTACAGCAGATATTTCTGACCAGAAATTTTCCGTCAAGCGTCCAGACGGCGGAGATTTTGTAGCAACAGCAATATTGGATGTAAAGCCCGATTGGGATATGAGTGACGCAGAGCCTAATATTTACTGGGCTTGCGGTGATATGTGGCGTGACAGGTGTAACGAAGAAGTGTGGTGGAAAAGCTGGCAGTTGAATTTCCAGCAAACGTGCAGATGGGGCGGTTGGAAAGATAATCTTACTGAAGACTATGATAAAATGTATTTCTGGCTGAATAATCAGCTTCCCGAAACTACAAGCAATGCCGAAAGCTATGCACGTTTACTTGAAAAGGGTTATCTGTTAAAGAAAGATAATAGTTACAAGTGCAACCTCATTCTTTGTGACAGCATAGCAAAGTGGTGGGAATATATTTGGGACTATATTCCCGAAGCAAACGAAGAAATCAAAGCTTTATGTCATGAATATACCGAGCAGGCTTTGCAAGCTGAACTTCATGGTCAGCCCGAGCATATGCATGAGCTTATAAAGTATTACAATCAGAACTGTGCTTGTATGCTTCATACAAGGATAATGAAAAACCTGCTTGATATGGGCGTGCTGAAAATGCCGACAGAAGAACAGGCAAAGGGACTTTGCACGATTATGTTTATTGGTGAATAAAAGCGGCGCACAGCGGAGAAATCTGCTGTGCGCTTTTTGTTCTAAACTTGTCCCGAACTGCATATTATTGAGTATCAGCAGAAAAGGAGCGAGCGGAAGTGAAAAAAGAAGCCATACTACATTATTTCAATGGTAATATCTACAGTGCAGTGTCACAAATTCCTGAATTTATGTTAGATGATATTCAGGAAATTCGTCTGCGCGTGAACAAGCCCCTTGCAGTAATGCATGGATTCAAGTCAGCTTATATCACCCCAAATGGCAACCTTACCTGCAACCCAAGCAACACCGTAACTGTCACCGAGCATGAGATTAACCAATGCTTTGAAGCTGTCTGCCAGTATTCTGTACATAGCTTCAAGCATGAAATATGTGATGGATTTGTTACGCTGAAAGGTGGTCACCGTGTAGGATTGTGCGGAACAACCGTAATCCACAACAACACAATCGAAAACATAAAAAATATCAGCTCCCTCAATTTTCGCATCTCCCATCAAGTAAAAGGCTGTGCCGAAAAGTTGTACAAAGAAATATTTTTACACGGTTTATGCAATATCCTTATCGCAGGTGCGCCAATGAGTGGAAAAACAACTCTGTTACGTGATCTGACCCGAATTCTCGGCAATAATTACAAAACCTCAGTAATAGACGAAAGAGGGGAAATAGCTGCCGTGTGGAACGGTATACCCCAGAATGATATCGGAATAAACACCGACGTTTTTGATGGTTACCCCAAAACTGAAGGTATATCAGCCGCAGTACGTGTAATGTCACCTCAGATTATAGTCTGCGATGAAATAGGCGGCGAAAATGATATGACTGCAGTTAAGCACGCTTCATACAGTGGTGTCTGCGTTGCTGCAACAATCCATGCAACAGATATATCTGAGCTCATTCAAAGGACAGGCACGGGTGTTTTTGATAAAATTGTATTCTTATCTGTTAATGGAAATATATCCCATATAATGAACAGGGTGGTGAACGGATATGCTTAAATATGCAGGACTTGCCGTAATTATTGCAGTAACTTCATTTGCAGGGTGTTATTTTTCCTCTGCATTAAAAATAAGGCTTGTCAATCTGAAAAAAATTAATTTCCTTATTGATGAAATAATAATTCATCTTCGTTATAAAGCTTCAACCGTTTACGAAATAACTGATTGTCTGGCAAGAAATGAACGCTTTTCTGATTTCAATTTTCTAAACAGAATAACTTCCGATAACAATATTCCTTTTCAGCAGAACTGGAGTAATGCAATTAAAGCTCAACCTCCATCAAGTCTCAGAGCAAGTGATCTTGAAATACTTGCAGATATCGGAAAAAATCTCGGTACAAGCGATATTGAAGGGCAATTGAGTATGCTCAGTTTACAGCGTGCGGAACTGGAAACGCTTATTGCGTCAGCAGAAAAGGAATGTGAAAAGAAATCAAAGCTTTACCGTTCATTTGGTGTCCTTGCAGGTGCATTTATTTCAGTTATGCTTATTTAGCAAACAGGAGGTCAGACGTGGAACTTGATTTGATATTTAAAATTGCAGGAATAGGAATAATAGTAACCGTGCTTAATCTCTTGCTGAAAAAATCTGACAGAGATGAGTACGCCCTGATGATAACAATAGCAGGACTTATTGTTGTGTTGGCAATGATAATAAACGAAATTGCCGAGCTGTTTGAAACAATAAAAACAGTGTTCGGATTCTAAGAGGAAAGTATGAATATAAATCTTATTCCAATATGCGGAATATGCGTAATTGCATCTATTCTTTGCTCGCTTTTCGGTAATTTCAGCAAAGAATATTCTGTATATATAAAGCTTGCCGCAGGGGCAGCCGTGCTGTCAATCATAATTATATATATATCACCAGTTACAGAAACAATATATATGCTCTATGAAAAAGCAGGAGCAGAGGACGGGTATCTGACAATTCTTTTCAAAGCGCTTGGAATATGTTATATAACCCAGTTTGCATCTGATATATGTAAAGACTGCGGAGAAAATACCCTTGCCGTGCAGACAGAACTTGCAGGGAAAATCGCCTTAATGATATTATCATTGCCGCTGTTCAGTTCATTGGCAGAAATAATTTCAAATCTTATATAGGGGACGTAAAACTATGAAAAAAGCAGTATTTATAATAATTATGACAATGACATTTCTTTTTTTCCCTTTTAAAGTATATGCTTCCGTGCAAATTTCCTTGACAGATGAACTTGGTATAGATACGCAATCAATTGATGAAAGTCTTACCCCCGAAGCTAAAAGCTTTATCGAAGAAAAAAATCTCAGTGTTGAAAATACAGAAGCAATGACGGAAATAACACCCATGGAGGTTCTTATATATATATGGGAAATATTCAGGGATAAGATAACAAATCCTCTTAGAATACTTGCTTCATTACTTTCCATTATGCTTATTTCAGTTATAGTAAACAACACGGAGGACAGCTTGTCCAAAAAAACTCTTTCAGGAATGTTCGGGGTAATAAGCGTGTTGATATCTGTAGGTATAATTTCAGACTCTGTTTCGGAATGTATAAATACATCTTCCGAAGCACTTACCTCAGGCAGCAGATTTATGATTGGCTACGTTCCTGTTTTTGCGGGAATAACCGCTTCATCAGGAAGTATAACTTCTGCAGCTGCATATAATCTGCTTGTAATTCTTGTTTCACAGAGTGCAACACAGCTTTTCGCTAATATAATCATACCAGTGATGTCCTTGTGTATGGCAATGGGAATAGTTGAAGCAATAAATCCCGATTTCCGCCTTTCGGGAATTACAGAGGGTGTTAAAAAGGGAGTAACATTTTTAATTGGGCTAATAATGACAATTTTTATAGGACTCATGTCATTACAAAGTATTGTCGGAGCGTCTGCAGATACGCTTGGAGTAAAGGCCGCAAAATATATGGTTTCAAACTGGATACCATTTGTAGGCGGAGCGATTGCTGATACATATACAACCGTCAAACATAGCCTAGGACTCCTCAGAGGCGGTGCAGGATTTCTTGGAATATCAGTTATCTTTGTGATGATTGTGCCTCCACTTGTTGAAATAGCCGCAATGCGTCTTGTTTTTTTAGCTGCAGATATAATTTCCGACCTGTTCGGTGCATCGCAGATGAAAATACTTTTGAAAAATACAGGTTGGATATTATCAATTATGTTGAGTATCCTCATTTGCTTTGCGGTAATGCTTATAATTTCAACAACCATATTAATGCTTGTCGGACTTAATATTTCATAAAGGAGAATAAAATGGAAACCTTTCAAATGATTTCTTTTACAGCATGTTTTCTTGGAATTGTAATCACTATTTTCAGTAGACTTTACCCCTCGGAAAAATTTGAAAAGCAGATGAAAACCATTTTTTCTTTGATTTTTATTCTCAGCATTGTTACACCTATTGCAAAAAATGAATTTAATTTGCCCGAAATAAGTGAAACGGTCACGGCAAGCACCGATTATTATAAGTCAATAAGTGAAAATGCTGATGAATATTTTATAAGAGCTTTAGAAAACAATATAAGCGCAAACTTAAAAACAGAACTTAATAAAGCTGAAATATATCCTTCAGAAATTCAGATAAACGTTAATATTTCAGAGGATAGCAGCATATCTATTAATGAGGTCAGAGTGACAGTGAACAATAATGAATATACGGACGAGATAAAAGATCTGATAAAAGAAAATATCGGATATGAAGCAGAAGTGATTGTTAAATTGAAAGAAGGTTAATATGAATATCAATGAATTACCTGCCAAACTGAAAGAATTATCGCAAAAGCCCGTATTTCTGAAAACTGCTGTTGCTGTCGGGATTATTATGATAATCTTGATACTTACCCTCGATTTGTCAGAGGAGGAAATGTCAAGAGCAGAGGCTTCAGGAAAAACAATCAGTTTTGAAGCATCAGATATCTATGCAAAAGATATAGAAAATAAACTTTCAGGTCTGCTTGAAGCAATCGAAGGTGTTGGGAAAGCAGAAATTATGTTGACAATAACATCAACAGAGGAGTATGTTTATGCTGAAACCTATAAGCAAGGAAGCAGTCAGGCTGAAAATGACTATGTCATAATAGATAAAGGCTCGCAGAAGGAGGCGTTGATTAAGAAGATAAATAATCCCGAAATAAGCGGTGTAGTAGTAGTATGTGAAGGAGGCGATGACCCGAGAATCTGTGAAAAAATATACAAAGCCGTGTCAACGGCACTAAATATCTCAACAACAAAAATTTACGTTGCAGAAATGAAATAGGAGGATTTATCATGAGAAAGCCAAATCTTATTATCGGAAAAAAACATATCATCATTTCCTGTCTTACACTTATTCTTGGCGTTGCAGTATATATGAATTATGCTTTTGCATCTGTAGAAGATGAAATTGCGGCAAGTAATATTGTTGCTGAAAATATTTCCGACGAAGAAACAGCAGAAGTTGCCAATTATGGTGAAGCTGCATTTGTAAGTGCAGAGGGCGAAAATGACTATTTTGCACAGGTTCGTCTTGCAAGAATGACGTCCCGTGATGAAGCAGTTGAAAATCTTGCGTCAATTCTCGGCGGAGGCGACCTTTCAGATGAAGAAAATGCAACATACACAAGTGAAGCAATGACTCTGTCATCACTCTCAGAAAGCGAAAATACCATCGAAAGCTTAATTAAAGCACAGGGTTTCCAGGATTGTGTAGTGTATCTGAATGATACTTCAGCAAATATTGTTGTAAAATCAGAAGGCCTTATTCCTGCTGAAGCAGCACAAATTAAAGACATTTTGTTAACAGAAGTTTCAATTCCTGCAGAAAATATTAGAATTTTTGAGGTTAAGTAGTTGTTTCTTTCAAAAAAATTTGGTATAATAGTTTTATACATATATTTTTGAAAGACTGAGCAGGTTTATCATACTGTGTAACCGCCAGTCAGAGTCGGCAGGAGGTATCATTATGAATAAGCCTAAAGCAGTAAATACAAACAGCCTTAAAATTTCCGAAGATGTTATTGCCAAAATTGTTGAAGTTTCAGTAAATGATATCAAGGAGGTAAAAGGACTTACAAAAGCAAAGGCAGATATTGCCGGACTTTTGCTGAAATCCGATTGCCGTTCAGACATCAGTGTTAATGTAAACGGAGATTCTGTTGAAATTTCTCTTGGAATAAATGTTGATGCAAATTGCAAGGTTAAAAACATTGCTGAAAAGGTTCAGCAGAAAGTCAAGGATGAAATTCAGAACATGACAGGAATAATTGTTACCAGAGTCAATGTTGATGTTGACGGAATAGTTTACGATAAAGAATAATACCGAAAGCAAGCTCTTTTATGATAGGGCTTGCTTTGTCGTGTATTTTTATAGAAAGGATTTTGAAAAATGAAAAGAAGTGAAGTTAGAGAAGCTGTATTTTTCCTCACATTTGAAAAACTTTTCAGTGATGAAACTCCCGATACAATTATTGACACTGCTTATGAGGTGGATGAGTTTGAGATGAATGAAGATGTCGAGAACTTCTTTAAAGCGGTAGATGATAAGGCTTCTGAAGCTGATGAAGTTATTTCAAAGTACAGCGAAAAAAGACAGTTCAGCAGAATTCCTAAGGTGTCCGTTGCTGTAATGAGAATTGCAATTTATGAAATGATATACGATGATAAGGTGCCTGATAATGTTGCTATCAGTGAAGCTGTAAATCTTGCGAAAAAATTTGCATATGAGCCTGATGTGCAGTTTATAAACGGACTTCTTGGTGCTTTCTGCAGAGAGCGTAACAGTGGAAAAGAATAATGAGAATTCTTGGAATTGATACAAGTAACTATACTACCTCAACAGCGCTCTATAATACTGAAAATGGTGTAATTGTTCAGTCAAAACAGCTTTTGCCTGTAAAGAAAGGTGAGTTAGGACTTCGTCAGAGTGATGCTGTATTTCATCATACAAAACAGCTTCCGATGATGATAAGCAGTCTTTTGGGAAATAAAGACGAAATGCCGGATGCAATAGGTGTTTCAGTGCGTCCACGCAATGCCAACGGTTCTTATATGCCGTGTTTTCTGTGTGGTGAAGGTTTGGCGGATTCAATTTCTGCGGTTAACAAAATTCCTGTTTATAAAACCTCTCATCAGGTTGGACATATACTTGCTGCATTGTATTCGTGTAATAAACTTGAATTGATTAACAATAAGTTTATTGCTTTTCACGTAAGTGGTGGAACAACAGATTGTCTGCTTGTTAATCCTGATGAAGATGAAGTAATCAGGATTAACGAAATCGGAACATCCCTTGATCTTAAAGCGGGACAAGCTGTTGACCGTGTAGGACTTATGCTTGGACTTGACTTCCCATGTGGAATACAGCTTGAAAAGCTTGCTGAAAAAAGTAGTATGAGCTATAAAGTAAAACCAACCTTGAAAGACGGTGACTGCTGTCTTTCGGGTATAGAAAACAAGTGCCGTAAAATGATTGATGACGGCAAAAAAAATGAAGATGTAGCATTGTTCTGTCTTCAGTATGTTTATTCGTCAATAAGCGGTATGACCGAGTATGCACTTGAAAAATACGGTAATCTGCCTGTTCTGTTTGCAGGTGGAGTAATGTCAAACAAAATAATACGTAAACAGCTGGAAAATAAATTTGATTGTTATTTTGCCGAGCCTGCATTTTCCTGTGACAATGCGGCAGGAACAGCGGTTTATGCCGCGCTGAAAGGAAAGTGTAAATGAGCAGTATTCTCACTGTATCACAAATAAACAGATATATTTCGTTCAAACTCAAAGAGGATAAAAAACTGCACGGTATACTTGTAAGTGGTGAAATATCCAATTTTACCAATCACACCAGAACAGGACATTTGTATTTTACTCTGAAAGATAATGAAACCTCAATAAAAGCTGTAATGTTCAGTAATATGGCTGCAAGGCTTAATTTCATGCCTAAAAATGGAATGAGAGTAATTATTTCTGCTAATGTTCAGGTTTATGAGCGTGACGGTGCATACCAGCTTTATGTAAGTGATATGCAGCCAGATGGAGTTGGGGCGCTGTATCTTGCTTTTGAACAGCTTAAGGAAAAGCTTTTATATGAGGGAATATTTGATGAAGCTCATAAAAAGCCACTGCCTGAATTTCCGAATAAAATCGGTATAATAACATCTCTTGAAGCAGCTGCTTTGCAAGATATGCTCAATATAATTTCAAGAAGATATCCTATAGCTCAGATAACAATTTTTCCTGCACTTGTTCAGGGAATCAACGCTCCTGAATCATTATGCAGAGCAATAGTACAAGCTGATAAAGCAGACCTTGACCTTCTTATCTGCGGTAGAGGCGGCGGTTCTTTGGAAGATCTTATGGCTTTCAATAATGAACAACTTGCAAGAACAATCTATAACTGCAATACTCCTGTAATATCCGCAGTAGGGCATGAAACTGATACAACGATTGCTGATTTTGTCGCTGATTTACGCGCACCGACACCATCAGCTGCCGCTGAAATGGCAGTACCAGATATAACTGTTCTTTATGACAAAATTGACTTGTCGGGTAAAATGCTTGGAAAAGCCATTGCAGCACAGTTTGTTGCAAAATATTATAAACTTGAAACGCTTGAAAAAAGACTTGAGGCTGCAGTGCCTTATGCAAAAATTAATTCGTGTAAGGAAAAACTGGATATAATAGAAAAAAATCTTAATTCAGCATATAAGAGCAGGCTTTTGTATTTTGAAAAAAATGTTGCCGAGAAAGCAATACAGCTTGAAGCACTCAGTCCGATGAAAACTTTATCAAGAGGTTATTCGCTTATATATAAGGATAATAATCTTGTGAAATCAGCTGAACAGCTTTCATCAGGTGATATTATCAATGTTCAGTTTTCTGATGGAAGCGTATTTGCAACTATAGATTAATAAGGTGTTGATATAATGACTTTTGAAAATTCAGTAAAGAAGCTTGAGGAAATTGTTCTTAAGCTCGAAAGTAATGAAGTATCCTTGGAAGAATCCATTGAAATATACAAAGAGGGAATTACTCTGCTCGGTGAATGCAGAAAACAGCTTGAAAGTGCAGAAATGCTTGTAACTGTTGAAGATCCTGAACAATAATTATACAGGAGGTTTGAAAGTTTGAGTACCTTTGTGATTACGGATAAAATGCAGAATAAGATAGACCGGCTGTCAGAAATAATCACGAATAAGCTTGTTGAGATAAAAAATAATTTTTCTTACAAACATAATCTGAATGATATTGTGGAAGCAATGTGGTATTCACTTATGGCAGGCGGAAAAAGAATACGTCCTGTTCTTGTGCTTGAATTCTGCCATATGTGCGGAGAAACTGCTGAAAAGGCTCTTTCAGCAGCATGTGCAATTGAAATGATACACACATTTTCACTTATACATGATGATTTGCCGTGTATGGATAATGACGATATGAGAAGGGGAAAACCTTCCTGTCATAAAGCATACGGCGAAGCAATGGCACTTCTTGCTGGTGATGCATTGCTTAATTATGCATATGAAGTGATTGCAGATGATGAAAATATATCTTATGAAACAAGAATTAAGCTTATTGCTGATTTGTCGAAGGCTGTTGGAGTAAGCGGTATGATTGGTGGACAGGTTATAGACACAACTTACAGCGGAGAGTTGGATGAGGAAACCTTGCTTGATATGTACTCCATGAAAACAGGCGCATTGATAAAAACAGCTTGTAGAATGGGATGCATAACCGCTGATGCAGATCAACATAAAATAAAAAGTGCTGAAAAGTATGCCGAAAAACTTGGTCTGGCTTTTCAGATAATCGATGATATACTTGATATAACAGGTGACGAAAAGCTTGTAGGCAAACCAATCGGAAGTGACAAAGAAAAGAGTAAGGTAACCTACGCTGCACTTAATGGAATAGAAAAATCAAGAGAATATGCCCGAAAGCTTACAAACGAGGCATTGGAAATACTTGATGAATTTGAAAACAACGAATTGCTTAAGGAGCTAACACGTTGCTTGCTTGAACGTGATTACTAAAATAAAGGATATGATAAAAATGAATGCAATCCCATACAACTATGTTTTAACAGTAGCATTAGTATCATGGTGTGCTGCTCAGATTATAAAAACAATCATACATTTTATACAGACAAAGTCATTTAATCCGGAGCGCCTGTTTGGAGCAGGAGGAATGCCTAGCTCACATTCTGCACTTGTTTGTTCCGCAACAATTGCCTTATGCAGGAAATGCGGATTTGCTTCATCTGAATTTGCAATGATGTTTATTTTTGCAATGGTTGTAATGTATGATGCAATGGGCGTCCGTCGTTCTGCTGGGCTTCACGCAAAGGAAATCAACAGGATTAACAGAATTTTTGCAATAAAAGATATTAAACCAATTGATGAAACAAATTCTCAGAAAAGTGCTAAGAAAAAAGAACTCAAAGAATATCTTGGACATACTCCGTTTGAGGTTCTCGGCGGTGCATTGCTCGGTATTCTGATTGCAATGCTTATACCAATGTCAATATAAATGAAGGTTATTTAAATGAATGAGAATGAGATAAATCTTAAAAAGCTAAGAATGCCTAAGGAACTGAAAAAGCTTTCATTTCACGAATGTGAAGTCCTTTGCAGGAAAATCAGACGTACAATAATAAAAACCGTATTCAGAAACGGCGGTCATCTTTCTTCAAATCTCGGAACAGTAGAGCTTACGGTAGCAATGCATAGAGTTTTCAATTCTCCAGCTGATAAATTCGTGTGGGACGTTGGACATCAGGTGTATACCCATAAACTGCTTACTGGACGCTTTGATAATTTCTCAACACTGAGAAAAGAAAATGGAATTTCAGGCTTTAGCCGACCATCTGAGTCAGAGCATGATGCATTTATCAGCGGCCATAGCAGCACATCAATTTCTGCTGCACTTGGAATTTCAGAAGCAATGAAACAGTGTGGTGACAAACATCACACAATTGCTGTAATAGGTGACGGTGCATTTACAGGCGGAATTGCATACGAAGGTCTTAACAATGCTGGTAAAAGTGACAATAACCTGATAATAATCCTTAATCATAACGATATGTCAATTTCCAAAAATGTTGGTGCTTTTGCAAAGTATCTTACTTCAATCCGGGGCAATACAACCTACATTGATGTGAAGAAAAAAGTTGAACAATTTCTTGTAAATACACCCGTAGTCGGTGAGCCTGTCAGGAATGTGATTTCAGCTTCTAAAACAGCACTCAAATCCGTTTTGTACCATTCTACAATGTTTGAAGATATGGGTTTTGTATATCTTGGACCAATTGATGGACACAATCTTGAAGAGCTTGAAGAAGCACTGAAATCAGCTAAAAAACTTGAAAAACCTGTATTTGTCCATGTTAATACCATAAAAGGCAAAGGATATAAGCCTGCCGAAAATAACCCAGGTGCTTTCCATGCAATTCCATCAACAGGTTATAATAAAAATAATCCCGACAATTCTGTGAGTAATTCGTATTCGGAAATATTCGGGAGAAAATTGTGCGCGATGGCTGATGACAACGAAAATATCTGCGCAATAACTGCTGCAATGAAATATGGTACTGGACTACAGCATTTCGCTTCAAAGCATCCAAAACGCTTTTATGATGTAGGTATAGCTGAACAACACGCAGTAACTTTTGCGGCAGGTCTTTCAACAGGTGGAAAAGTGCCTGTTTTTGCTGTTTATTCAAGTTTTCTGCAAAGAGCCTATGATCAGCTTTTGCACGATGCCGCTATTGAAAATACTCATATAGTACTTGCTGTTGACAGAGCAGGATTTGTAGGTGAAGACGGTGAAACGCATCAAGGCTTGTTTGATGTGCCAATGCTTATGACAATCCCGAATACAACTATTTATTCTCCGTCAAGCTATGCAGAATTGGAACTGTGTCTTGAAGAATCTGTATATAACGATACTGGGATTTCTGTTGTGCGTTATCCTAAGGGTACGGAAAGTATTTCGAATTGTAGCGATAATACATCTTCATTCAGTATAATCAGGAAGAACAGTAAAAAGCTTGCAATCAGTTACGGGCGTATAGTGCATAATCTTTGTGTTAATGACAGCTATGATATATTGAAGCTTGTGAAGATTTTCCCAATTGAGCAAGATATTGTAAATATTTGTATGTCTTATGGGGAAATTTTCTTTTTTGAAGAAAGCTCAAGGTCTGGTGGAATTGCAGAAAAACTGCTTAATAATCTCTATTCAAGAGGTTTCAGAGGGCGTTTTGTTATTACAGCAGTGGATGACTTTGTGAAGCAAGCTTCGGTTGAACGCTGTATGGAAAAATATAATCTTGATAGCGCAGGAATGAATAAAATAATAAATATGAGCGAGAGTGTGAACAGTGAGAATTGACATATATCTTTCAGAAAATGCATATGTAAAAAGCCGTGAACGTGCAAAATCTCTTATTAAAGCAGGGCAGGTTAAGGCTGACGGTATGATAGTTACAAAACCGTCGTATGAGGTTGCTGAAGATGTGATAATCGAAATAACAGGTGAACAGCTTAAATATGTCGGTAGAGGTGGTCTTAAGCTTGAAAAGGCAGTTTTGTGCTTCGGTATTGACCTGAAAAATAAGGTGTGCATTGATATAGGTGCATCAACAGGCGGCTTTACTGATTGTATGCTGCAAAACGGTGCTTTGTATGTCTATGCCGTAGATGTTGGGCATGACCAGCTTGATGAAGCGCTTGTGAATGACAACCGTGTGTGTAACATGGAACGAACAAATATCCGTGATCTGAGCCTTGATGATTTTGTTCCTGCACCAAGTTTTATTGCAACCGACGTTTCATTTGTGTCATTGAAGCAGATTCTCCCTAAAATCAAGGATTTGCTTCCTGAAAACGGAGAAGCAGTAGTTCTCATCAAGCCTCAGTTTGAAGCAGGAAAATCTGCAATCGGAAAAAATGGAATAGTCAAGGACAGGAAAGTACATGAAAAAGTTCTTGAAGATATAGTTGTTTTCTGCTTTTCACAGCAGCTTGCAGTGCAAAAGCTTGTTCATTCACCTATATCCGGTGGTGACGGAAATATTGAGTATTTAGCACATATAAAGCATGGTTCTGTAAGTCGTGCATTTGAATACAAAAAAATAGTATCTGCTGCGTTTGACGAATTGAAATAGCGGAGGAGTAATATGAAAATAGCTTTATTTCCGAATTTCGGGAAAAGGAATGCACTTCCGACAGCATTGAAGTGCTGTGAAATATTGAATAAGCTTGATGTAAAGGTTTATGTGCCTGATACATGCAAGAAAGAGTTTTCAGAAAAAAGTTATGTATTTTACGGAGCAATTGAACAAATTGTCAGTGAATGTGATATTGTAATTGCCATCGGCGGTGACGGAACAATTCTTCAGGCATCAGCATATGCTTCCGAATGTGATAAGCTTCTGCTTGGAATAAATACAGGAAGATTAGGTTTTATGGCTTCTATGGAGTCAGATGAACTGGAAAATCTTGCAAGACTTAAAACACGTGATTATGTTGTTGAAACAAGAATGATGATAGATGCAGCTCTTGTTCGTGACAATAAAATAATATCTCAGCATACGGCTCTGAATGACATAGTCATTTCAAGACCTTATGCAAAAATAACAGATTATGAAGTGCTTACAGACGGAATAGTTGTAAGTTCAATGCGTTCAGATGGAATGGTTTTTGCAACACCGACAGGTTCAACAGCATATGCACTTTCCGCAGGGGGACCAATTCTTGAACCTGAAACTGAATGCATACAGCTTACTCCAATCTGTCCACATTCTCTTTTTTCAAGAACAATGGTATTTACCGCAAGTCGTGTTCTTGAAGTCAGACATAAGGGCGACAGTGAAGTGTGCTTTTCTGTTGATGGAAGCGCACGTTATGCAATTAATACTGGTGACAGACTCGTAATAAAAAAATCCTCCAAAAAACAGCGGATTATTGATATAAAAGGACATTCATTTTTTGAGGCTGTCAACAATAAACTTATGAATCCTATAAAGTGAGGACTTCCAATGAAAAAACAAAGACAAAATAAAATTGTTGAAATAATTGAAAAATATGAGGTTTCAACTCAGGAGATGCTAAAAAAACATCTTGAGGATGAGGGAATAGTAGTTACACAGGCAACTCTTTCAAGAGATATAAATGAACTCAATCTGAAAAAAAGGGTTTCTGCAACAGGTGCAAATATCTATGTTTGTGTAAAGAAAAAGCCTGTGCAGTGTCCCGCAATCTTTAAAGATGCTGTAATTGATGTGGTTTATGCTATGAATACTGTTGTAATAAAGTGTCATACAGGTATGGCTCAGGCAGCTTGTGCAACTCTCGATAAAATGGAGGATACCGAAATTGTTGGAACAATTGCAGGCGACGACACGATATTTGCATTGATGAAAAGCGAAAGCGATGCTTCCGAATTTGCAGAGGAGCTCCGTATGCTTGTAAAATAATTCGTATAATGAAAGGACAGGCTTATGCTAAGCGAATTGTACATTGAAAATCTTGCTGTAATTCAAAAAGCGGAAATTCCGTTTGCTGAAAGCTTCAACGTATTTACAGGCGAAACAGGTGCAGGTAAATCAATACTTATAAACGGAATAAATGCAGTCCTTGGCAAACGTGTCAGCAAGGATATTGTCCGTTCGGGCTGTAATAAAGCGGTTGTAACGGCAATGTTTAGAAATCTTACTACGGTTACAAAAAGTAAGCTTTCAGAGCTGGGAGTAGATTTTGAAAACGATGAACTTGTGATAACCCGTGAAATTTCAGCAGATGGTGGAAGCATTGCAAGAATAAATGCCAAGCTAACAGCGGTTTCTGTAATAAAGGAAATAGGTGAAACACTTATTGATGTCCACGGTCAGCACGACAACCGCATACTAATGTATCCAGAAAAGCATATAAATATAGTTGACAGTTACGCTGAACTTGATAAAGAACTTGCAGATTACCAGAAATCTTTCAAGGAACTCCAGAGTACCGCAAGGAAAATCAAACAGCTTACAGTTATGGAGCAGGAGAAACAACAGCGTGTTGAATTCCTTAATCAGTTCATTAACGATGTCGGAGCACTTGAACTTGAGGACGAAAACGAGGATACCGCTGTTGAAAATGAGTTCAATGTTGCAAACAACAGTGCAGTTCTTGCTGAAGTACTGTCAAAATCATATACAGCATTGCTTGGTGATGATGAGTATTCAGGAATGACTGAAAATGTTGATACAATCATAAAGGATTTGTCTAATCATACTGAAATAATTCCCGAATTGTCAAAGCTTACCGAGCGCTTTGACGCAGTAAAAATTGAGATTTCTGATATAGCTTCCGAACTATCAAGTTTACTTGATACAATTGATATCGACGAACAGCGTTATGATTACCTTTCTGACCGCAGGGAACAACTTTACAACGTAAAAAAACGTTACTCATGTACACTTGCAGAGCTTATTTCACGATACAATTCCTACATAAGTGAAGCAAATGAAATTTCAGGCTATTCCAAGGAAATAGAAAAACTCACAACCCTGAAAGAGCAGCTTTTAATCGAGGTTTCTGAAAAAGCAGAAAAGCTTTCCGAACTGCGTAAGGAAGCAGCCGAAAAGCTTATGACTAAAATTGCCGAGGAACTTAAATTCCTTGATATGCCAAACGTAAAAATCGTTTTTGAACAAACCAAGGGCAAGCTTACTTCAATGGGTATGGATACAATGGAAATGCTCATTTCCGTAAACCCGGGCGAACCGCTTAAACCAATTGCCAAAATTGCTTCAGGCGGTGAGTTGTCAAGAATAATGCTTGCAATCAAGAATGTTATCGCCGAAAAAGAAGATATCCCTACAATGATTTTTGACGAGGTCGATACAGGCGTAAGCGGACGTGCCGCACAGAAAATCGGTGTAAAGCTTCGTCAGGTGTCAAAATCACGTCAGGTACTCTGCGTTACACACCTTTCGCAGATTGCAGTTATGGCAGACAACCACCTGCTTATCGAGAAAACAAACCATGACGACAGCACCTATACAAATGTGTATCGCCTTGACCACGACCAGCGTGTATCAGAAATCGCAAGAATTCTCGGCGGCGAGCATATCACACAGACAACCCTCGACAATGCCGCAGAACAGCTTGACGGACAAGAAAAAATCTACAGTGAGATATTGAATAAATAAGGTTGGGTATAAATCAGCAAATCCAGAGAAGAATTTAAAGCTTCTCTGGATTTTACTATATCATAGAAAAATAGATGGTTACATACAATCAGATAAAATAAAATCTGTAATCAAATCAGTATATTTTTCAGGTTGTTCAAACCAAGACAGATGTGCACTGTTGGCAAGTATCTTTATTCTGCCGTTTGGTGCGTGGGTATCAAACCACTTCTGCTCAAATTTTCCGCAGGTCATATCGTATTCGCCCACAATCAGAAGCTGTGGCTTGTGTATATCTGCAAGATACGGCAGGTAATCATAATAAAAGTCCTCCGACTCAAACAGCTTTTGTCTGAAAGGAATATACTTTCCCCAACAATCTTCTGTAACCTGCGGTTCGGAAATATGCTCGTTAATGTAGCTGTTATATCTGCTCATTTCTATAACGTGGCAGTAACGGTTGAGTTCTTCATTCATTTCAATGTTCAGAGATTTGTAAAAAGCATCCTTTGCAGAAATATCCTCTTTCATTATCTCGTTAATAATTGCTATTTGTTCCGAAACATTATTCTGCTCAAAATATCGAAGCGTTGCTTGTGCAATTGCTCTTGCTGTATGTAATGCACTCCACATAGGGCAATCATAAATTACTGCTTCGGTACTGTCGGGATAAGTATGTGCATAAACCAGTGCAAGCATTCCTCCGAATGAGTGTCCAAGCGGTATCCAATTGTTTATGCCGAGTGAAATTCTCATTTGCTCTATCAATTCAACGTGATATTTCACATCTGTTTTTTGTTCCTCTGGAATGGAATCAGAACGGAATACACCATATTGGTCAAAGCTGATGATATGAAAACGCTCTCCAAGCTTTTGTGCCTGATAAGAATATGTCAGACAGCTTTCACCAGGACCGCCGTGCATATATACCAATGTAGGGCTGTTTCCTTTGCCGTATTCTTCATAATATATCTGTTTACCGCAAATATTTACGTATGACATTTAAAGTTCTCCTTTATGAATTACAAATTCTTTATAATCAAATTATACCAAACACCCCATAAAAAGTCAATTACACAACAAAAGCCACTTCTGACATCAAATCAAAAGCGGCTTTAAATTATTATATAAAATTACTTGTGCAAATCAATAAAATACTGCATAAGAGAAGGACCCTTTTCAATGAACACACCTGTTTCCTTTGCAGTTTCCTCAGTAAATACAGCCTTGCCGTCGCACTTCACACTCTTTGTGTAAATCATAAACGGAACAGGTTCGCTTGTGTGAGTCTTAAGTGCAAGCGGAGTAGGGTGGTCAGGGAGAATCATAATCTTGTAATCATCGTACTTGTCAAGCTCAGGAAGAATTGCACCGAGAATTTCCTTGTCAATGATTTCAAGGGACTTAACCTTGTTTTCAGCTTCATTTCTGTGTCCGCACTCATCAGGTGCTTCAACGTGAATGTAAACAAAATCCTGACCGTCAGCAAGTGCCTTAACAGCAGCCTCAGCCTTGCCCTTGAAGTTTGTGTCAATATAACCTGTTGCACCCTCAATCTCAACAACGTTCATATTAGCAAACTTGCCAATACCCTTGAGAAGGTCAACAGCGGAAATCATAGTACCCTTAAGTCCATAAGTTTCCTTGAAATCAGCGAGATTAGCACGCTTGCCCTCGCCCCAGAGCCAGATGCAGTTTGCAGGACGGAGTCCACGAGCCTCACGAGCCTTGTTTACAGGATGGTCTTTCAGCAGAGCATAGCTCTTCTTCATCATATCAAAAAGCTTTTCAGCATTAGCGTGGTTTGGTACATATTCAGTAACCTTGCGACCTGTAATATCGTGCGGAGGAGTAAGTGTGCCAACATCAAGAGTACCCTTGTGCCAGATAAGACAGTGACGATAGCTTACACCATTGTAAAGCTTGAATTCATCATTGTCAAAGTGGGAAGCAAGATATGTAACAAGCTCCTTTGCTTCTGCTGTGGAAATATCGTCAGCACAGTAGTCAACGAGAGTTCTGTCTTCGAAGTTTTCTTCTTCGGAAACAGTAACAAGGTTGCATCTGAAAGAAACATCATCTTCAAGCATATCAATTCCGATAGAGCCTGCCTCCAGCGGAGAACGTCCAGTGTAGCAAACAGCAGGGTCATAACCGAGAACGGAAAGATTAGCAACATCAGAGCCAGGCTTCAGACCATCAGCAACAGTCTTTACAAGACCGATAACAGAGTCCTTTGCAAGCTTATCCATATTTGGTGTAACGGACTTGCTCATAGGAGTCAGACCGCCAAGCACCTCATTAGGGTAGTCAGCCATACCATCGCAGAGCAAAACAACATATTTCATAAGAATACTTCCTTTGTATAAAATTTAACAATAATATTTTATCACATCAGCATATAAAAATCAATGATAATTTATAAGAAATGGAATGTGACTTTAACGGGAATTTTGGTTATTATTTCAATAAGGGGCTTGCCCCGTTATTGAACGTAGTTATATCTGACAATTTACTTATTATTTCAGCAACAATATCTTCTGTATCTTGCGTTCCGTCAACAGTAATAATCGGAATATCCATTGTATCAAGCCAATCCGTTACCGTTTTATCAGAGCGCTTTTCAATCATATCAAAAAAGCCTTTTTCCTTCTCATATAAGTCGCCGCTTTCTAACATTCTGTCTCCAAATTTCTTATATGAGCGTTCCCAAACTCTTTTCTTACGAATTTCCTTTGGCACGCTTACAAATACCGCACAAGTAAACATAGCTTCAATTTCTTTACTGTAATTTCCTCTTACAGATGCTAATATCAGATTGTCATACTTCTTCAAATCTTCATATAGAAGCTTTGCAACTTCTTCTTCGGTTCTTGATACAGCATAAGCATATTCAGCACAGGTTTTCGGAAAATAATAATCTTCAATATCTCTGAAAACCCAGCCAGTTTTTTCAGAAAGTGCCTTTCCTAACGTGCTTTTGCCTGCACCATTACCACCACAAATGATTATCTTATTCAAAACAACACCTTATTTCTCATCCTTATAAGCATACCCAAAATGAATAGGCGGAGCAGTTACAGAAATATAAATAAACTCCTCATCACCGTCATTCAGTAACCCGTGAACATCCTTGTCAGCAAATCTTACAACATCACCAACATTAAACGGCATAGTAGTATCATTTTCAAGCAGAAGCGTCCCACAACCCTTTACAGCATACCAAATCTGCTCGGAAGCATCGTGAGTATGTCGCGGCTGACAAGCACCCGCTTCAAGATGAACTTCTGTTATAGTAACTCTCTTGCTTTCTGAATTGTCAGGGTTAAGAAGCTGTCTTGATACAACTCCAGGGTTGGATAATTCCTTGATTTCAGTTGATTTTATAAATTCCATAATATCACTCCTTGACCAATTATACCACACAACCCACATAAAAGTCAAAAGCACTCCCGATTTCTCGAGAGTGCCAATAATTATAATTTAGAAATATGCTCAAAAACCTTGTCTGTGCTCCAGAAGAACATATCGTCCTTGAAACGTTCCTTCAATCCGCAGCGCTCAATCATTTCCATAACAGGCGGCTGTACGCAGGAGAAATAAACCATAATACCCTGTGAAATCAGTCGCTCACAGTATTCGTGCAGCGCTTCAATACCAGAAATATCCGCAACAGTTACACCACGCATAGAGAAGATCACATTGTAATTTTCACCAAGCGCCGAAATTTTTTCTTCAAGCTTGTTGCAAGTACCAAAGTAAAGCGGACCCGAAACATAAACAACGCAAGTGTAATCAAGCTTTTCAGGATTAACGTGACTTTCATCAAGCTTGCTCGGGTCAACCTGTGCAACGGAAACCTGCATATCGGAAACCTTAACAACAAACATAATGATAGAGAACGCAACACCGATAAGAATTGCAACAGTAAGGTCAAAAATAACTGTAGCCGCCATTGTAATAAGGAACTGGAAAATAGCTGTCTTGATTTTCTTGCCGAAAATGGACTTGATAGCTTCCCATTCGTTCATTCTCCAAGCTGTAACAATAAGTACGCCTGCAAGTGCGGAAAGCGGTATTTTGGACATTACACCGCCAAGTACAAACATAGAGAGGAGAAGTACAGCCGCGTGAATAATGGAAGTAAGACGTGTCTGACCGCCTGATTTGATAGCAACGCTTGTACGGGCAATAGCCGCTGTTGCAGGAACACCACCGAAAAGCGGAATAATCATATTACCGATACCCTGTGCAACAAGCTCAACGTCAGCATTAAGCTTTTCGTTTTTCATTCTGCCAGCTGATGCACCGCAGAGAAGTGACTCGATAAGTCCGAGTGCCGCAATTGAAATTGCAGGAACGATAAGTCCCTTTACAGTTTCCATATCAGCCATAGCCGCAAGGTCAAGTCTGTCATCAAGGAATACTGTCTTTGGAATTGCACCCACAACCGCAACATCAAACTTGAAAATCATATTTGCCGCAGTAGCAAGAATAATTGCAAGAAGTGAAGCAGGGCAGTAATGTCCAAGCTTTTTAGGGTAAATAAACATAAATACGATAACAGCAACACCAATAATAAGTCCCGTAACGTCAAGCTGCTGTTCAAGTCTGAAATAGCTTGCAATCTTTTCAATTGTGGTAAGTCCCTCAGAAGTGAGTCCTGTAAGATTGTTTACCTGTCCAAGAGCAATGATAATCGCAATACCGCTTGTAAATCCCGTGATAACAGGCATAGGCAGATATGAAACAAGTCCGCCAAGCTTGAAAATACCTGCAAGCAAAAGAAGAATACCCGAAATAAAGCTTGCAATAAATACACCCTGAATACCATACTGTGCAACAAGTGAAACAAGAATAGCCGTCATAGCACCAGTCGGACCGCTGATCTGATAGGATGCACCCGAAAGTCCGCCAATGATGATACCTGCGAAAATAGCTGTAATAAGACCAGCCGCCGCAGTAGCACCCGAGCTTACACCAAACGCCAGTGCCAGCGGAAGTGCAACAGCCGCAACAGTAATACCTGCAAGTAAATCCTGACTAAATTTCTTGCCATTGTAGCCCTTGAATTCATTTTTTACAATTTTCCCGAAATCCTTAACTAACATAAATCTGCTTCTTTCTATAATATAGTATGTTTTTAAACGCCATTACCTATTTTACGCCTGTAAATGCGTCAAGTCAAGCAGAATATAAGTACCTCATAACGGTTGAAAATTGTATATATTGTCAAATCCACTGTATAAAAGCAGTCTTGTCATTGCGGTTGTAGCCTGCACGCTCATAAAAATTCAGCGTGCTTTCACTTTTTGAGCCTGTCAATAGCATCATCTTGTAGCAGTTTTCCTTCAGCGCAATCTCTTTCGCAAAATCCAGACAAGCCGTAGCAAGTCCACGCTTGCGGTAAGCCTCATCCGTAACAACATTTTCAATGAACGCATAAGGCTGCTGACCGTGAGTTAGATTAGGAATTATCACGCAAACACAGGACGAAACAATCTTTCCGTCCTCCTCTGCAACAATAATGTGATGATTAGGGTCAGCAAGAATACCCTCCCAAAGTGCCATTACCTCATCACTTTTTTCGGGAAACGGATTTCCGTGTAACTGCATATAAAGCGTCATAAGTCCGTCAAAGTCAGCGTTTGTGATTTCTCTTATCATTGTAATTCTCCTTTGTTTTTGTACCTATTAAT
>JAZUSM010000002.1:0-9875 GCA_045606725.1 Oscillospiraceae bacterium
AGAGTTTGAAGGAAGAGGAATACCCTTACCTGTAGAAATAACAACCTCGTTATCGCTTGGAATAACACCGATAAGCTGAACGCCTACTGTATCGATGATATTGTCAAGGTCAGGAATAATATCAGCCTTGAAGATATCAGGATCCACCTTATTGATGATAAGACGCTGTTTCTTGTTGCCTCTCTTATAGAACTCGTCAGACATGAGTCTTGCATCACGAACGCAGATAGGGTCAGGAGTTGTATTGATAAGAATAAGGTCAGACTGTTCAACAACGTCGAATACGCTTTCATTTGTACCTGCGGAGGTGTCAACGATTATGTATTCGTAATACTTACGCATTTCGTTGCAGATATTGGAAATAGTTTCAGCGTCAACCTTCGCAAACGGATCTTCCGGCGCACACACGATACTGAGGTTACTTGCCAGCTTAACAGGTGTTGTAGCCTTATAGATATCACATTCACCCTTGAGGACGTTACCTAAGTCATAAGTAATATTGTCCTTTACGCCAAGCATGATATCAAGACATCTCAGACCGAAGTCAAGCTCGATAATAAGTGTACGGTGACCCTGCTTTGCAAGAGCGAAACCGAGTTCGGAACATATAGTAGACTTGCCTGTTCCTCCCTTACCGGAGGTAATTGCAATAATTTTAGACATAAGAAACTCCTTTCGAGGGCTACATCGGCTGTAAAAAAATTACAGCTGACATAAAGATTTTCAGCTAATTAATATTATACCACAAAATGCTGATTTGTCAAAGCGTTTTTGAGTACCTTGCACATTTTTGGAGGCTTGTTGCTAAACGATTTGTTGTTTTTGTCTATTTTGTACAACTGTTTTTAACATTTTTTTACTCTTCATCTGTTTCAAATATACCAATCTTTGCAAGAGCCGCCGCAAGCTCCTCATCGGACAGCACGACAGGGTCAGCAGGCTCATAATTTTCATCGTAATAAGCCTCTATAATCTGTCTTATCATGAACTTGGAATACTCACCGTGCTCAACAAATCCCGAAAAGGCTATAACAGGGTCATCTGCCGGATAAAATCCCACGAAAGCGGAGCCGGTATCTTCAGCAGTTGTCATCTGCGGTGTGCCTGTCTTGATTGCCGCCTGCTCGGGAAGCTCTGAAAGCAGATACGGTGTATAGTAATCCGAAACCTTGGGGTAGCTGTACGGCATAAAGTCAGCCGCCTGCTCCATACCCTGAATGATAAGGTCGAAGGTTTTTCCGGTTTTATCGGGAATTACCGAAGCAACTTCAGGCTGAGTCTTTTTTACAAGGCTTTCCATATTATATGTGTAAATGCTGTCAACCAGATACGGTTTGTATCTTACTCCCCTGTTCGCAAGGGTATTCGCCTGAACAGCCATCTGAAGCGGAGTAACCGCTGTTTCAGACTGACCGATTGCAACCTGAACGATAAGACCTGCCTGCCATTCCTGACCGAGTTCAAAAATAGTGTCGGGATTGGCAATTCTTCCTGTATAACCGCCTGTTTCAAGGCCCAGGTCAACGCCAAGACCATACATATTCGCATATTCCGTAAGCATACCAGGTCCCATAAGTCTGCCCAGCTCATAGAAGAAGATATTGCAGGATTTTTCAATTGCTGTAATAACATTTATACGTCCGTGCCAGCCTGTGCACTTCGGCTTGTAGTCATCCCAGTAGGTATACACGTTGTTGCAGACAATACAGGTTTCCCCGCCGTTGAGGAAGCCTTCATTCAGCGCCGCTGTTGCGGTAATTGTCTTGAAGGTAGAGCCGGGACGGTATCCGCCGTGTGTTGCACGGTTTGTAAGCGGACCGTTTTCGCCGTTTACAACGGAAGCGTAATCCGTAAGATAGTCATTTATATCATAGGTCGGGGAGGTTGCCGCCGCAAGAAGCGCACCTGTCTTTGCATCAAGCACAACAATTGCTCCCGCATCAGCCTCATAGCCCTTTCTGTCCTTATGAGTCTGATTATTGAGCCAGAGAATATGGTTTTCGAGAATTTCCTGAACATCACGCTGATACTCCGCATTGAGAGTAAGCTTTACAGTGTTGCCGGGAACAGCTTCCTTTGCGACAATATCCGAAACCACGACGCCGCTCATCAGTTCAAGGGTACGGGTACCCTTATCGCCACGGAGTTCGTCCTCCATAGCCTTTTCAATGCCCGACTTCCCGATTACATCGTTAAGGGCATAGCCCTCCTCACGCTTTTCCTCGTATTCCTCAGCATTGATTGCACCGATTGTTCCTATAAGATGCGGTGCAACATCACCAGCGGCATAAATGCGGACAGCTTCCTCCACAATATCCATACCCTCAAGGGTGTATGCCGCCTCTTTCAGCTTGACAACCGTGTCCATAGGAATATCCTCGGCATAGGTATATCTGTTTGAAAGCGAAAAGCTTCGCATTATCATTTCGTAGCGCACGCCTGCAATGATACGCTTCTGCTTTTCAGTATAGCTGTCATCAATTTCATACTGCTTATACATCTCAGCAAGGCAGTCACTTGCAGTTGCGTAATGCTGAACACCGATAGTTTTTCTCAGCTTTACAATATCACTGTCCCTTGCTTCAAGGTAGGTATAAGGTCTGCTCATGGAAATCGGAAGCGTGTCAATCCACTCAACGCCGTCCTCGGCAAGAATTTCGGCAATTCCGCAGATAATGCGGTTCATTTCCGCTTTGTCACTTGGAAAGAAAGCCTTTTCAATAACAACATTGAAACCTGTCTTGTTGCTTACGATTTCGTTGCCCTTTATGTCAACAATTTCGCCTCTCGGAGAGGAAATAACCTGACTTGCCTGACTTGTGGTCTTTGATTTTTCAAGGTACTCCGCACCGTCAACAATCTGAATTTTCATCAAGTCGATTGCACACAGCGCAAACATTGCAAGTATTACAACAAAAAAGAAAACTGCTCTTAATCGCTCGAAAAATATATGCACGGTTATCCCTCCCTTCGTTAATTCAAATTCGTAATTATTTTCAGCCCGTAAACGAACACCTGCGTTCGTTTTATTCTCTGACTATGTCGTCGGACTTTTCCTCAATGTAGTTCTCTACTATTATACCGAATTTCTTCACGAGAAACCTTACAAGGAAGAAAAACGGAAAAACAGCTATTGCCGTGTAAATCATAACAGGGAGAAATCTGTCAAGGAAAATCTGTCCGCCCTTGTCGTACTCCCATATTGCATAGAAGAAAAAGTAATGAAGTATTCCCTGAATGACGATTGCCGCCGCATTCAGCATAACAATATTCACGATATGCCGCCTCATAAAGAAATGAAACAGCAGTGACGTGCCAAGACAACACCACAGCATTGCAATTGCGCTGAAGCCTATAAGCGTACCCTGCGCCGTGTCAAGAAGCAGACCTGCCACACAGCCGATAATTGCCGAGTCGAAAGGTTCTTCATACATTGCAATGCACATTACAATCGGAATAACGAAAAGCGGCGTTCTGAGAGTCAGCGGCGCCGTTGTCATATATATATAGGAAACCGCCAGAAGCAGTCCATAGATGCACCATCTTATGACGGAATTCCTTTTTTCCTTCTTTCGTTTTAAATCAATATTCATAGGACAACTCCGTTTATTCCGCTTCCGTTTCCTCGTCAGCACCGCCCTGACCGTTGAAGCTTGTAATTACAAAAACAGTTGATACGTCATCGGGGTTGATTGCAGGCTTAATGACAGCATACTGAGAAAGGCCGCTGTCTTCCATGCCGAATTCCTCAATCGTGCCGAGAAGCTGATTTGCAGGGAAGGTTTCGCTTCCTGACGTTACAACAATGTCACCGACCCTGAGGTCAGCAGTTTTGCTGATGTAATTCATTCGGCAGAAGCCGTCCTCGGTAAGCTCGTAATCGCCCTCGATAATTCCGGTAGCCTTTGAACGCACAACTGTTGCGCCGACAGCTGTTTTCGGGGAATAAAGAGTACGCACCTTACTTGTGCTTCGTGACACATCGTAGCAGATGCCGACAATACCCGACGAGGTTATAACAGGGTCGTACGGCTCAATTCCGTCCTTGCTGCCCTTATCAATTGTAAATGAATGGTAAGGGTCATTCGTGGTACGGGCAATAACCGTACAAGGCGGAGAAAACTCATAGTCGTTGTACTCCTCCTTAAGTCCAAGCAGAACACGGAGCTGCTCATTCTCACGGGTAACCTGGTCATAGTCGATAATGTCGTTGTAGACCTCATTGAGTTTTTCTTTAAGCTCGATGTTTTCCTTATAGTATTTTTCAGCGTTGAACATCATATCAAGGGTAGATGTAACTTTGTCGGAAATGTTGGTTGAGAGCTTCTGGAACGGCTCAAAAATGATGCTGAACACGGAAGAACTGTCAGAAGCGTAGCCACCCGTTGTAACGGAATAAATCATAATGCCCACAATTACCGCCATAACAGCAACAAGTATCTTGAATTTGGTTGTTCTGAAAAAGTCCCTCATAACGCTCTCTCCTTTCCTTTAGAATAGTTACGCCCAGATTATAAGCATTTCAATCGGAATACACAATACCGTCGAAATCAGCGCAGAATTAAATGCAGAAGGTTTTTCTGACGAATTAATTTTCTTTATCACCAACGTCATAAGGCAGACGATTACTGCTCTTATCAGTGCGGAAATGATGTATTGCTCTGCTGAGCCGAGTTCGCCTCGTCTTTCGTAGTAGCAGTCGCAATGCGCACCGTGTCCTTCCGCAAATTCAGCAAGTGATATAAGTGAAAATGCTGTACATATCAAAGATGCAAACTGCATTGTTCCTAGATAAAAAGAAATTGTTTGAACAGGCGTGTAAAATTCAAATCTGTACGCATTGTGCAGACACAACAGCAATGCCAACAGAAAAATCAATATATAACTAAAGCCGCCGCCAATTGGTAAAACAAACAACGTAAGCAGACAAATACCTAAGCATATACCAAGCCCTGCAAAAAACGGCTTTATTTCCGATATACGCTTACGCAGCTTGCCAATAACAAGTACCGCCGCAGGAACAAGCATACATATTACGCAGACAATCTGTGCCGCTGTAATCATAAATCCGTCCATAGCTTATACACCTCGGACTTGAAAGCAAGTTTCAACTTGCTTTCAAGTTGAAAAGGGCGAACAGCTATAGTTCGCCCGTAAATGTTGAAAATTATGATTAATAATACTTGGAGTCGTCGTTGAGAACCTCACGGAGCTTCTCGATTTCTTCAAGCACCTTGCCTGTACCGTCAGCAACACAGTCGAGAGGTGACTCTGCAACGTAAACAGGCATACCAGTTTCCTTGCTGATAAGCTTGTCAAGACCTCTGATGTTTGCACCGCCGCCTGCAAGTGTGATACCCTGGTCGATGATATCAGCCGCAAGCTCAGGAGGAGTCTTTTCAAGAGTAACCTTGATTGCTTCAATTACGTTGGAGAGAGGTTCAGCAAGAGCCTCACGGATTTCTGTAGATGTTACACGGATATTCTCAGGCAGACCGTTGAGGAGGTTTCTACCCTTGATTTCCATTTCTGTTTCCTGCTCCATAGGGAAAGCAGAACCGATTGCAATCTTTACATTTTCAGCTGTACGCTCACCGATGAGAAGGTTATACTTCTTCTTGATATAGTTGATGATTGCAGCATCAAATGCGTCACCTGCGCAGCGAACGGAACGGGAAGTTACAATACCGCCGAGGGAAATAACAGCAACCTCGGAAGTACCGCCGCCGATATCTACAATCATAGAGCCCTGCGGTTCGGAAACAGGAAGACCTGCACCGATTGCAGCAGCCATAGGTTCTTCGATAACGTTAACTTTCTTTGCACCTGCATTTTCAGCAGCTTCCTTTACAGCACGTCTTTCAACAGCTGTAACGCCTGACGGAATACAGATTACAACATGTGCCTTGGAGAAAAGAGAACCCTTGAGAGCCTTCTTGATGAATTCCTGAAGCATAGTTGTAGTAATTTCAAAGTCAGCGATAACGCCGTCCTTAAGAGGTCTTACAGCAACGATGGAACCAGGGGTACGTCCGATAACGTCCTTAGCTTCCTGACCAACGTATTTTGCACGGTCTGTTCTTGTATCAACAGCAACAACGGAAGGCTCACGGATAATGATACCCTTACCTCTCATATAAACCAGAGTATTGGCAGTACCGAGGTCGATACCGATTTCTTTTGTAAACATTTAAAACAATCCTTTCTGACACAATTTATTTAAACAAAATCAATTTGAAAAATGCTACCTTAATATTATATCACTTTAAAGCACTCTCTACAAGTTCTTTTTCAAAATTTTCACCATTTTGTAAAATTTGTTTTTTATCGTGAAAAAAGCACGGCAACTTCCGTGCTTTTTTACAATTCTTCATCGTTATACCGGAAAATAAAATTTACCGCATTCCCATATTATAATCCCTTGCAGGTCTTGTTATAAATCAGAAGTGAAGCAATAATGCAGATAATCTGCGCCGTGTTGACTGTCAGTGAAAAACCGAAAGCAAGCTTGAACACGATTAAATCCAGCACCAGCGGGGACGCTGTATCAAGTCCTACAGACATTGAATAGGAGAGCCACGAAAGAAACGAAACTCCCTCGCAGAGTCTGCCGAGAATTGTTCCAAGCACAATTCCTGCCAGCAGGAACACAAGAAATGCCACCGTCTTTTTGAAATCCTTAGCCATTCAATCAATCCCTTTCCTATTCGATACCTCTGTAATAAAGTCCCCTTGTAAAACCGCTGTCGGAAAGCTTTCTTCCCTCACGGTAACAGCTTATAACACGCTCTGCCTCTGCCGCTGTTTCATCTGTGAAATCAAGCTGCACGAAATCTGCACAGATTTCGTCCATTCTGTCACTCATCATCAGCAAATCGCTGTTGAGTATTTCACTTGACACGCCATCGCATCTTACCCTGAACTCACGTCCCGTTCTGTCGGTAAGTCTGCCCGTGCAGTTCTTACAGCCTCCAACCGCCTGCTTAACGGGACAGTTTCTCGTCAGCATAACAGGCAGATATCCGTATCCGATTACTCCCACAGGGATATTGCCGCATATTTTCGGCAGCTGTGAAGCTTTCATCTCAAAGCTTGCAGTAACGTCCGCAAATCCAAGCTGCCGTGCTGTTTCCACGGAATAGGGACTTACAATATTCAGTCCGAAGCCGCCGTGCAGAGTAAACCCAAGTGTCTTGCCGAGCCTGATGTGTGAAATATTAGTGCACAGAATATGTGTAAAGCCGCTCTGCTTAACAGCTTCAAGCTGTTTTTTCAGCTGTTCCTCTTTATCAACAAATCTCGGCAATTCAACTATTATATTGTCCGCAGCTGAAACCTTGTTACAAAGCTTCATCGGAATAACAATTTCATCAGCGTCAGACGCACCTGCAAGCTGTTCCGTATCGGAAACTTTAACACGGATTTTCGCAGGGTAACGATTTTCCCGCTTGAAACCGATGTCAAGCTCATTATAATTCTGCTGAGGCTTTGCAGCTTCTATGCGTGCCGCGTCCATTTTTTCAACCGCTTCACGTCTTAAAGCGTTGATTGCCGAGGCAGGAAGCATTAACCCCTCGTCTATTTCAGCATAAATATTACCAATAGTATAAACCGTATCGCCCAGCTTATCAAGCTGACGGGTAATATAATCCCTGTCAGCAGGACGGTTTTTCGCAATTTCGGGCACAGCACCCTCTGCCGAAACCGTTATACCCCCGCAGGTCATTTCAAGCCGTGATGGTTCGCCGTTTTTTATATATGCACAAAAGTCAGCTGTTGCCGCCTTTGTTTCTTTTCTGTATTTTTCACGGAGTTCGGGCAGGACTGCTTCCGCTGAAACAACATCCTCTTTTCTTCTGTAGCCGAACATTTCCTTACCGAGATTTCCCGTAAGATAACCGTCGGTAAATCCGCTTCGTGAGAAAACCGCTTTCAGTGTATCAAGGTCGGGTTCCTTACCGTCAAGCTGTGCACGGCAGGCAGTTACTGCCGCCGCAACATATTCGGCACGCTTCATACGTCCCTCAATTTTCAGTGAAGCAATTCCGATTTCACTCAGCCTGTCAATCTCAGGAATTCCGCATAAATCCTTCAATGACAAGTCATAGCGTTCCTTACCGCCAACTGCCGAAAAAGGAAGTCTGCAAGCCTGCGCACACATTCCTCTGTTAGCGCTTCGTGAGCCGATCATTGCACTCATAAAGCACTGTCCCGAAACGGACATACAGAGTGCACCGTGCACAAAAGCCTCAATTTCAATGCCCGTATCAGTCATTTCCTTCAGCTGTTCAAGTGACAGTTCCCTTGCCGCAACAACCCTCGAAAAACCCATTTCCTTTGCAAGCCGTGCACCCTCGGGAGTGTGAATTGTCATCTGCGTTGAAGCGTTCAGCTTCATATCGGGAAGCATTTCACGGATAAGCCTTGCCGCGCCGATATCCTGAACGATAAGTCCGTCAGCCCCCATTTCCGCAGACCGTCTTGCCGCCGCAAGAAAATCTTTCATTTCCTCAGCAAATACAATCGTGTTCATCGCACGGTACACCTTTACGCCGTGCAGATGGCAATATTCAACCGCCTGTGCAAGTTCCTCGTCGGTAAAGTTTGTCGCATTTGCACGGGCGGAAAAGCGTGCTCCGCCCACATAAACCGCATCCGCACCGCAACGTACCGCCGCATAGATACTTTCCATGCTTCCCGCAGGCGCAAGAAGCTCAGGTTTGTTCAGAAATGCTTTCATTTGGATTTTGTACCGTCAAGAGTAAGCTGTTCATCTATGTCATTTTTCATCTTCTTGATTTTAACCTCATTTTCAAGGGCAGAAATTCTTGCAAGAAGAGCCTTTTCGTTTTTAAGCGCCTCATCACGTTCAAGTCTTGCCTGACAGGCATCGTCAACATATTCCTTAATCTGTGTACGGATATTGTCAATGCTGTCATTTGCTTTCTGCGCCTCGTCAAAAGCCTGAAGCGCCACAAGAATTGCCGCAGACTGAACAGAAATATTATCCGCAGATGACGCCATTCTGTAGATTTCGGTATCAACCTTTTTTGCAAGACTGATATAATAGCTTGGTGATTCCTCAGTTTTCAGATTGAAATCCTTACCGCAGATAGTAACCTTGACCTTATTCATAGAACCTCGCTCCTTCAAAAATATTTAATCTTTATAATTATAACCTATTTTTCGACTTATTTCAAGTATATCCGTGCAAAAAGAAAGTGGCTCTGCCTTAGGGGTAAAGGCAGAGCCGAAGATCATGATATAGGATTATTGGGGGTTTCCATAAGCTGTAGGGGTAAACAGCTTATGGCGGTCTTTTATATGGTTTTCACCTGGCAGCATTGCGGGGTAACAATGCTGCATATAAAAGCTTTGGGGGATTGGTACTCTTGTTGAGTACGGTTATATAATAACCCCTTTTTGTGTAAATCATGTGAAAAGCCGTTGAAATGCTTACGAAAAAATCAATTCTTTTTATCAACAAATCTTTGCTCTGAAATTCGTCAGTATGATGTAAAGCGTCAAAAACTAAGTGTATAATTATACGAACTGTTGAAAAAACAGTTGAAAACGTTGGAAACATACATTTCTGTGGAAAACTTACCCTCGGAAATACGTTAATTCCACATATTTTTCAACATTTTCAACATGTTTTCAACATTCACAATGTTGAAAAGCTGCCATTCAGCTCTGCTTTTACATAAATAAAAAAGCCATTTCCGTTAATTCGGATGAAATAGTCAATAGATAGTAGACATAAAAAAACCGGAGTTAAGCTGTCAGTTCAATGCGAAATTGAACTGGCGGCTTTCTGTTTAATTTACGAAGAGGTCTAATGAAATTAAAGTAATGAACAGTCTGAGAAATTACAG
>JAZUSM010000003.1:0-9714 GCA_045606725.1 Oscillospiraceae bacterium
CAAGATTAAACTTTACCCAGTTTTCATTATCTTCAGACATAAGAAGCATATCAGCCATTCTGCAAATACAAATAGCATTTGTGTGTGCCTCTTCATCGCTGCACACTGCAATCAATTCATTTTCAGCAGTAGGATGACAAATAAACTTATTATCAGTGAAGCATTTTCCCTCAAATATTTTTGGGAATTCGATACACTTTTCTTTAAATGAGTGATATTGCTTAAAAATCTCCACAATACCAGCCCCCAACTTATTCAATATTTATTATAATGATACCAATTTATAGGTTAATTGTCAAGGCTGTTTGCATACTTTTTACAATTTATCTTATATTTAATTTGCAACTTTCATATATTATATCCAGTTTTTTTATCAATTTTGTATACCATCTAAAAACATAGGTTTATTTTTCATAAAAACTGACGAAAAAAGCACCGTGAATAACATTCACGGTGCTTTCAAAAATTCGGTTTAAATTAGCCGTTACCCTTAGCCATCTGTGCAACTTCTGCAGCAAAGTCGTCAGCCTTCTTTTCGATACCTTCGCCTCTTTCAAAACGAACGTATTCAACAACTGCAATTTTACCACCGAGTTCCTTAGCGGAAGCGTCGATATACTGCTGAACAGAGAGCTTGTCATGCTTAACGAATGCCTGTTCGAGGAGGCAGTTTTCAGAGTAGTACTTGCCAACCTTACCTTCAACGATCTTAGCTCTAACCTGTTCAGGCTTGCTTGCCATCTTAGGATCTTCAGCCATCTGAGCCATCATAATGCTCTTTTCGTTTTCGATAACTTCAGCAGGAACAGCTTCTCTGTTGAGGTATGCAGGGTTCATAGCTGCAACCTGAAGTGCACAGTCCTTACCAACTGTAAATACCTTATCAGCATCAAGGTCTGTATCGAGCTTAACCATTACGCCGATGCTGCCGCCGCCGTGAACGTAAGGAACGAGAACACCTTCAAGTCTCTGGAAACGACGGATTACCATATTTTCTCTGATCTTGATGAAGAGGTCCTGGAGAGTTTCTTCAACGCTCTTGTCGCCGCCGCTGATTGTTGCAGCCTTGAGTGCGTCGAGGTCAGCAGGGTTCTTTTCGATTACTGTCTTAGCAACTGCAGCAACGAAAGCCTTGAACTCGTCATTGTTTGCAGCAAAGTCTGTTTCGATATTTACTTCTACAACAGCACCAACGTTGCCTTCTACTACAGAAGTTACGATACCTTCAGCAGCAACTCTCGCACTCTTCTTAGCCTGTGTTGCAAGACCCTTTTCACGGAGAATCTGTACAGCCTTGTCTGTATCGCCGTCAGCTTCTTCGAGAGCCTTCTTACAGTCCATCATACCTACGCCGGTAACTTTCATAAGATCTTTAATTTCCTGAACGGATGCCTTTGCCATTGTAATTCCTCCTAATTTTAGTTCGGTTATATCGAAATTAGGGCAGACATATAAACTGTGTCTGCCCGAATTTTTCGGAAATAATTATTCAGCAGCTTCTTCTGTTGCTTCTTCAGCAGTAGCTTCTGCAGCTGTTTCGCCCTGTCTGCCTTCGATGATAGCGTCAGCCATTGCACCAGCGATAAGCTTTACTGCACGGATAGCGTCATCGTTACCAGGAATAACGTAATCAACGTCATCAGGGTCACAGTTTGTATCTACGATTGCAACGATTGGAATACCAAGCTTCTTAGCTTCAGCAACAGCAATCTTTTCCTTGCGTGGGTCAACGATGAAGAGTGCACCTGGGAGCTTCTTCATTGTCTTGATACCGCCGAGGTACTTTTCGAGCTTTTCGATTTCGAGCTGGAGCTTAACAACTTCCTTCTTAGGGAGAAGGTTAAATGTGCCGTCTTCTTCCATCTGGTGGAGCTGTTCAAGTCTCTTGATTCTTCTCTGGATTGTCTTGAAGTTTGTCATCATACCGCCGAGCCATCTAGCGTTTACATAGTGAACGCCTGCACGGATAGCTTCTTCCTTAACGGAATCGCCAGCCTGCTTCTTTGTACCTACAAAGAGAACAGAATCACCGTTTTCAGCAACAGACTTGATGAAGTTATAAGCTTCGTCAAGCTTCTTTACTGTCTTCTGAAGGTCGATGATGTAAATGCCGTTTCTTTCTGTGAAAATGTATGGTGCCATTTTCGGGTTCCATCTTCTTGTCTGGTGACCAAAGTGTACGCCAGCTTCAAGAAGCTGCTTCATTGATACTACGCCCATTTGTAGTTCCTCCTAATAATATGGTTTTTTGATCCTCCGCATAGTTTAGCTTAACGGGAGCTTACTTTTGGGAAAGCACCGTCCGTCAAAAGCTATGCGTGCGAATTGCTTTAATATTATATCACATCTCAACACAAATTGCAAGCTTTTTTTATTGTTTTGTTTAAACAATTATATATCTGTGCCCAATCGTCTTTTTGTTAATTTTGCATCATCTGCCGAAATAAGGATTGTATCAATACCAACTACTTCTATTTCGTCACAGGTTATAATCAGGTCGTCCTCCCTACCGAAAAATCCGAAAAAACGTGTTCTTCCGTAAACTATAAAGGATTTAACTGAAGCAGTTTCGGTTTCAAGCTCGATATCATCCACATATCCGAGTCGTGCACCGTTTTTTATATTTATAACTTCCTTATTACGCAATTCAGACAATCTGCATTTCACAAAAATTCCTCCCCATAGTTTTTTACAGACTATGCGGAGGAAAACTTGTACTATGTCATATCATGGGTCATATCATGGAAACCTGTTCAAAACCGTCAAGCAGATTATCAAGCTTCTTAAACGCATAACGTGTGCCCTTGGCAACGCATGCAAGCGGATCGTCCGCTATATGGCACGGAACACCTATCTGCGATGACATAAGCTTATCAAGACCGAAAAGAAGTGCTCCGCCGCCTGTAAGATAAATACCGTTCTGATAAATATCTCCGACCAGTTCAGGAGGTGTTTTCTCAAAAACCACTTTAACAGCACTAATCATTTCATTGATATTATCAATAATTGCTTCATAGATATCATAATCCGAAAGTTCTATCTGCTCCGGAAGTCCTCTTACAAGATGACGTCCTTTTACAATAATTTTTCGGCTTCCGTCAGGAGAATAGATATTTGCCGCTGCAATTTTAGCATTCTCAGCCATCTTTTCGCCTATAAGAATTCTGTATCTGTTGGAAACATATCTGACAATTGCCTTATCAAGTTTGTTCCCCGCCATTTTTACAGAAGATTTGGTTACGACACCGTTCATTGAAACTACAGCAATATCTGTTGTTCCGCCTCCGATATCAACTACCATATTGCCATCGGCACGGGAAATATCGACACCTGCACCCATAATTGCCGCAACCGGTTCATCGATAAGGTAAACCTGACGTGCTCCCGCATTCTTAGCGGCTTCAATTACGGCACGACTTTCCACATCCGTTATCGACGATGGCACACACATGACAATATTGGGCATAAACAGCTGTTTTCCCGTAACTTTTTCAATAAATGCCATAATCATTAGCTTAGTCATCTTATGGTCGGAAATTACTCCATCGCTAAGAGGACGCACAACTGTGATATGTTCAGGTGTTCTGCCCACCATTCTGTACGCTTCGTCACCTACAGCAATTACCTCATTCAATCTTTTATTGAATGCAACAACAGACGGCTCATTAAGCACGACTCCCTTATTGCCCATAGAAATCATTACATTGGCTGTACCAAGATCAATTCCTATATCCATTAATAATCACCCTTCTCCTTGTGATTTTGCAAGTCTTGTCACTGCACAGACGCACACTATAACTTTATCTGCACCCATTTTCTTCAGCAATTCGGAACACCGGTTAAGCGTTGAGCCTGTCGTCATTACATCATCGCACAGTATTATCGTTTTTCCGTTCAAATCCTTATTGCTTCCGTAAAACAAATTCATTACACGCCCAGCACGTTCCTTTTCGGTAAAATGGTGCTGTTCCTCTTTAGTATCAATTTTATAAAGAATATTTTTTTCAATCTTAATGTCAAGACGTTCACCTATACATCTTGCAAGTATATCCGCTTGATTATGTCCCCTTTTTCGCTGTTTACGATTTCCCATTGGAACTCCGACAACCAGATCCGCTTTGTCTATATAACTACATACAATTTCAGCTGTATATTCAGCAAGGTTGGACATCCCTATACGTTTGAACTCATATACAGCATTGCTTACATTTTCATCATCGAAAAACAATGCAGCATAAACGCTGTCAAATTCATTAGGAGCATTACACGCACATGGTACGCTTCCGCATTTATGACAGGTTTTCTCGCAGGCATTTTCCAGCTTATCTCTACAATCGTCGCAAACCGACTTGTTCCACAAAATTATTTCATTGCAGAACGGACATCTATTCGGAAAGAATATGTCAAGTATATATGCTTTACAGTTCTTCGAGAATGTTTTCGGCATTATTAAGCTCCTTTTCAAGCATATCTTTAAGACAACTGTAACGCAGAGTACGACGATTATTGTTGACCATTGACTCAACAACACGCATTGAGCCGACTATAATAAGCATTTTTTTGGCCCTTGTTACGGCTGTATATAGAAGATTTCTGTAATACAGCTTTTCAAAACCGCCAAGAAGCGGAAGAATTACTGCATTGAACTCACTACCCTGGCTTTTATGGACGGATATTGCATATGCAAGCTCAAGCTGATCCAGCATTTCATAGGAATACTCCGCTATACGTCCATCAAAGTCAATAAGTACCTTGCTTTCAGATTTGACTACCTTTAAAATTATTCCAATGTCACCGTTAAAAATACCCGTGCCTTTTTCTATTCCCTTTGTCCAGATTATATCGTAATTATTTTTAACCTGCATAACTTTATCATCAACACGGAAATTATACAGAATACCTTTCAGCTCCTTTTTCTCCTTGCAAGGAGGATTTATTGCAAGCTGAAGCACCTTGTTCATCTCAACAACGCCAAGTCCCCCTTTTCTTGACGGGCAAAGTACCTGTATATCCTCCGTCGGTGAAAGCTTGTACGCATTCGGCAAACGGTTTACGACAAGGTCGACTACCGTATCGGACGCTGTTTCATAGTCAAGGCGCTGCATAAAGAAAAAGTCGTTATCTGTTTTGGAAAGGTCAGGCTGTTCACCGTTTACGATTTTATGAGCATTGGTGATAATACAGCTTTCCTGTGCTTGTCTGAAAATTTCGGTAAGCTTGACGAGCGGAAGCCGTCCACAGTCAACCATATCCTTGAGAATATTTCCTGCTCCGACTGAAGGAAGCTGATCGCTGTCACCGACCATTATCAGGCGACAGGACAGCTTTAAAGCTCTCAGAAGCGCTTCAAAAAGAAGCGTATCTACCATTGACATTTCGTCGATAATCATCACGTCACAGGCAATTGGATTGCTGTCGTTATGCTTGAAATGGGTTTTGCCGCTGTTGTCAAAGGCTACCTCAAGCATACGATGAATTGTTTTTGCGTCGTAACCTGTCAGGTCGGAAATTCGTTTTGCTGCTTTTCCTGTTGGCGCGGCAATCATTACTTTCATTCCACGCTGCTCATACAGGGAAATTATGGCTTTAAGCGTTGTTGTTTTACCTGTACCGGGTCCGCCTGTCAAAATCATAAAACCTTGTGACAAAGCAAGTGAAATAGCTTTACGCTGCTGCTCGGCATAGGTAATAATTTTTGTTTTTTCTTCAATGTCAATAAGCTTGGTGTAGTCAACCTTTGTATCCTTAAGACAGCTGCTCATTACAGCAAGCCTGCCAGTTATGTATTGTTCAGCTGTATAGTAATCGCTGAGGTACACAAACTTACGGTTTTCTTTTTTATATATGACAAGGTTATCCTCTTTACACTCATTTTCAAGACACTCATCAAATAAATGCTCCTCGATTTCAAGAAGCTTGACTGCCGTGCTTTTCAATCTGTCGTAAGGCAAACAGGTATGTCCCGAATATGTATTATTGACAAGGATATGAGTTATACCGGCTTTGATACGCCCCTCATTATTCATTGGGTAACCGATTTTTACTGCCATTGCTTCGGCTTTGTCAAACTCAAGTTCAATGCCATTACCGCAAAGCATGTATGGATTTTCCTTAATGATTTCAACGGCATACTGCCCCCACTTTTTCCACGCACTTACGGCGGCTGAGGGTGGGATATTGTACTGGGAAAGAAAAATCATAAGGGCACGTATTCCGAAAATACGCTTGAATTCCATAGAAATTTCTTCGACCTTATTAACTGTAATGCCTTTAACCTTTACAAGAAGTTCAGGTTCGTTTTCAATTACTTCAAGAGTTTTATCACCAAACTCATCAACCAAACGCTTAGCAAGGGTCTTACCGATGCCTTTGAGTACACCTGACGAGAGATATTTCAGAATGGCATTTGTTGTAGCAGGCATTTTACGCTGGCAATAATGGGCTTTGAACTGCATACCGAACTTGGCGTGTTTGACATACTCGCCTGTTACAATAAGCTCCTCGCCTTCTTCGATGTTACCAAGCTCACCGACTACTGTAACGTAGTCACCCTTTACATCTAAATCAAGGACTATATATCCATTATTAGGATTGGTGAACATTACAGATTCAACAACACCCTCAAGTTCTGTTAAGTTGTTGTTTTCGTCCATATTATTCCACCACCTGATTACTAAAAATACATTTTTAGTATAGCACACTTTCTGCTATATTGCAAACATTTTCTGAACTTTTTTCGCAATTAATTATAGTATATTTACAGGAACGCTCCATAAGCTTTTCAAAGATATGTATTTTCTCGCTGTCAGCATTTAAATTTATCAGCAGGACGGTTGCTTCGGGGTATTCATCAGCAAGCTTATAGACGATGGTTCTCACGACAAGTTCGATATCTTCGGTTTCCTTGGTGATAGGAATAATCAGCTTGCAGCTGCTTTTATATGTATGGCAGGATTTTACGAGAATTACTCCGTTGATGAGAATTACTGCGGCAGAAATTATAAACAATGAGATAAGACGGATTTCAAGCATAAAGACACTCCTTTCACTTTATTTTATGAAAGGAGTTGGAAAGTGTGATATTTATTCGATTATTTCATCCAAGTTATATATGTATTTGAAATTGATTATACTTGCCGAATCTGAAGCTTGTCCGTCAAGTTCTTCTTTTAAATAATTGTTTTCATCAATTATAAAATAAATACACTTGCAACCATATTCTACAGCTTTTGGCATAAAATAATCCGCAATCCATTTAGTATCCTCAGGGATATTTTCAAATCCAGTTCGTGTATCAGCAACATAATCGCATTTATACTGCTTGATTATTTCCAAGGCGTACTCCAAAGGTTTTCTATAATCATCTTTACAGCAAAACTTTTTCCACGTTACAAAAGCAACATTGTACTTTCCCTCATATTTTACATCACAATATTCTGAAAGATACATTTATAGCCTCCTTTTGTCATAAAAGCCGCCTTTGACTTAATCAAAAGCGGCTTTTAAAATTAGCTGTTTTTCTTTGCTTCGATGTCTGCGAGGGCATCCTTTCTGGAGAGGTTAATTCTGCCCTGGCTGTCGATTTCCATTACCTTAACAACGATTTCGTCGCCGATGGAAACAACATCTTCTACCTTTTCAACTCTCTGCTTGTCGAGCTTGGAAACGTGAACGAGACCGTCCTTACCAGGAGCGATTTCTACAAATGCGCCGAAGTTCATAATACGAACTACCTTGCCCTTATAGATTGCACCGATTTCAGGATCGTTTGCAATTGTTTCAACAATCTGGAGAGCCTTCTTTGTATTGTCCATATCGATACCTGAGATAAATACGTTACCTTCGTCGTTGATATCAATCTTAACGTTGCAGTCTGCAGAAATCTTCTGGATTACCTTACCGCCCTGACCGATAACTTCACGAATCTTATCAACAGGAATCTTTGTCTGGAGCATCTTTGGAGCGTACTTGCCAACCTCTGCTCTTGGTGCAGGAATTGCCTTGAGCATAATTTCATCGAGGATGTAAAGTCTTGCCTTATGTGTCTTTGCAAAAGCTTCCTTGATGATTTCAGGTGTAAGACCGTCAACCTTGATATCTACCTGGATAGCAGTAATACCCTTATGTGTACCGCCTACCTTGAAGTCCATATCGCCGAAGAAGTCTTCAAGACCTTGGATATCAACCATTGTCATGAAGCTTCCGTCATCTCTTGTGATAAGGCCGCAGGAGATACCTGCAACAGGTGCCTTGATAGGAACACCAGCGTCCATGAGTGCGAGTGTAGAGCCACAGATGGAACCCTGGGATGTAGAACCGTTGGAAGAAAGAACTTCGGATACGATTCTGAGTGCATATGGGAATTCTTCAACGGATGGAATAACTGGTTCGAGCGCTCTTTCAGCGAGTGCACCGTGACCAATTTCACGACGTCCTGGGCCTCTGCTTGGCTTTGTTTCGCCAACGGAGTAGGATGGGAAGTTGTAGTGGTGCATATATCTCTTTGTATCTTCCTCGTCGAGACCGTCAATTCTCTGGGAATCGCTTACAGGACCGAGAGTTGCAATTGTAAGTACCTGTGTCTGACCTCTTGTAAAGAGACCTGAGCCGTGTACTCTTGGGAGTACGCCAACTTCAGCAGCGAGAGGACGGATTTCGTCGATACCTCTGCCGTCAACACGCTTGCCCTCGTAGAGCCAGTTTCTTACAATCTTCTTCTGGAGCTTGTAGATACATTCGTCAATCATAGCAATCTTTTCAGGATACTGCTCGTCGAATGTAGCGTGAACTTCGTCCTTGATTGGGTTGAGTCTTTCTTCGCGGATGTTCTTGTCATTTGTATCGAGAGCAACCTTAACCTTTTCGCCAACGAGTGCTTCGATAGCGTCGAACATATCGTGGTCAACTTCCTGGGATTCGAATTCGAACTTCTTCTTGCCGATTTCCTTCTGGATATCGGAGATGAAAGATACAATCTTCTTGATTTCTTCGTGACCCTTGAGGATTGCTTCGAGCATTGTGTCGTCGTCAACTTCGTTTGCACCAGCTTCGATCATTACGATTTTTTCCATTGTACCTGCAACTGTGAGGTTGAGGTCTGTCTTTTCACGCTGTTCAAGAGTTGGGTTGAGTACGATTTCGCCGTCAACAAGGCCAACGCTGATGCCGCCGATTGGGCCGTTCCAAGGAATATCGGAAATGGAGATTGCGATAGAAGTTGCAATCATGCCGCAGATTTCAGGTGAATTGTCAGGATCAACTGCAAGAACTGTCATTACAACAGAAACGTCGTTTCTCATATCCTTTGGGAAGAGAGGACGGATTGGTCTGTCTACAACACGGGAAGTAAGGATAGCCTTTTCGCTTGGCTTACCCTCTCTCTTCATGAAAGAACCAGGAATACGGCCTACTGCATAGAGTCTTTCCTCATAGTCAACGGAAAGCGGGAAGAAATCGATTCCCTCTCTTGGCTTGACACTTGCTGTTACGTTTGCCATAACAACTGTTTCGCCATACTTAACCCAACAGGAACCATTGGAGAGTTCACATGTCTTGCCTGTTTCAACAGTGAGTTCTCTGCCTGCATAGGTTGTTTTAAAAATTCTGTGGTTTTCAAACATTTTAACTGCCTCCTTAATAATTTTTCAGGTCGCAGTTTTAGCAATAAATCCTGCCTGTTATTTCCAAATCGGGCACGATTTAATGCTAAACAAC
>JAZUSM010000004.1:0-16020 GCA_045606725.1 Oscillospiraceae bacterium
GATCTGTGCAGCTGCAAATGCGAAAACGTCAGCGGATGGAGATGTGCCTGCACCATGCATATAACGTGGGTGGTCGAAGCACTTAGCTGTACCCCAGAGAAGCTTCTTGCTTGGGTCAGCCTTCATCTTTTCAGCAACGTATTCAACGATTTCGTCGAACTTTTCGTTTGTTTCAGCAAGGCTGCCGTACTCAGGGGAGAGGTCACGGTCATGCCAGCAGAAATAGTCGATGGAAAGCTTATCCATAATTTCAAAAGCAGCGTCAACCTTAGCTTTAGCCTTTGCAACAGGATCTGTTTCACCCCAGCTCTTGTCAGTTGTGCCGCAGCCGAACATATCTGTACCGTCGCCGACCATAGTGTGCCACCAGGAAAGTGCGAATCTGAGCTGTTCACGCATTGTCTTGCCGCCAACTACCTCGTCAGGGTTGTAGTATTTGAATGCAAGCGGGTTAGTGCTGTCCTTGCCCTCAAAAGGGATTTTGCCGATTTCCTTGAAAAATTCGCTCATGTGAGTTTCCTCCTTAGGTATGTATAATCCAATTTAAACCATTTCAGATGCGATTTACCGCATATTTATATTTTACATTGTAATCGTTTTACTGTCAAGAGGTTTTTGTAAAAAATATATAACTAATTCCCATTATAAGTATGAGTGGAGCAACTTGTTGTTAATTATTTGCAAAACGGAGTGTAATATGGTATAATGTAAATAACCTGTAATATGCGGAAATATTGTTATTGCATCGGCATTGATTTACATAAAAATAAGAAAAGGAAAGGACGATAACAATGGCATTACCTGATTTTAAAAAGATTGAACAGGATAAAAACGCAATTCCCGACTGGGCGAAGTATATGAAGGACGGAGAATTCATCAGCTACTCCACAACCTATCCGACACGCAAATATCTGTCCCTTTTTGACAAGTACAGCTACCCCTGCAGGGACACAGGCGACATCACATATTATGTGTACGACCCCGTAAAGCACGGCGCTGACCCGAATGGCACTTACCCCGTGACAATGTGGCTTCACGGCGCAAGCAACTCCCTTATGGGTGACGGCTGCATAATGTGCTGCGGTGCGGAACAGTACGCTTCACCAAAGTATCAGCAGGAAATGGGCGGCGCATACATAATCGTGCCCCTTGCCAATGAGGAGCGTACCGAGGAAGGACAGATTCTGAACGGTTGGGGAAAGGTCTATTCCGCACCTGTCAAGGCAATCTATGACAAGGTCTGCGAGGAGCACTCTGCAAACATCGGCAAGAAATTCGTTATGGGCGCTTCATCAGGCGGATATTTCACCTGGCAGCTGCTTGAAGATTACGGAGATTTCTTTGACGGAGCAATTCCGATTTCTTCGGGATACATGCCATCATATGATGCACTTGACCGCATTTCCGAAAGCGGCACGGAAATCATTATCGCCCACGGCAAACATGACGAAATGGCAACCTTTGACGAGTGCATTGAGCCACATATTGCGAAGCTTGAAACGCTGAAAAACTTTATGCTTTTCTTCCCTGAGTGGGTCTACAACGGCGATGGTGGTCTGTCCTCTGTGTTCTACGGCTTTGAAATGGGTCAGCACTGTATGATAAACTGGGTGCAGAACAACCTTATGTTTGACAACGGCACACCTGCTGATGAACGTCTGCCAAAGGGTGTGACAGGCTGGATAAAAAGCGTTGCTGAAAAGGAGTAAATATGCTGAAAATATATTTTGTCCGTCACGCTGAAGCAATGGGCAACGTACAGGAGTTTTTTCAGGGACGTACAGACTGCGAAATAAGTCCAAAGGGTGCACGTCAGCTTGAATGTCTTGCGGAAAGGTTCAAGGATATTCCGATTGAGAGAATTTATTCCAGTCCCATGAAGCGCACGATTTCCACAGCTGAAGCTGTGAATAAGTACCACGGTCTTGAAATAATCCGTGACGAACAGCTTGTTGAAATCAACGGCGGCGTGTGGGAGGGTATGCCCTGGATTGATATTCCGAAACGTTACCCAAAGGAGTACGAAATTTGGGAAAACCGTATGTACGATTTTGAGATTGAGAACGGCGAAAGTGTCCGTCAGGTTTACGAGCGAATGAAAGCCGCAGTTACAGCAATCGCCGCAGAAAATCACGGCAGAACAATTGCTGTTGTGTCCCACGGCTGTGCTATCAGAACATATCTCTGCTATGCAATGGGTATGCCAATCGAACGGCTGAAGGACGTGGGCTGGTCGGACAATACGGCGGTTTCACTTGTGGAGTACGACGACAACCTCGTGCCGAAAATCATTTTCCGCAACAACAACGACCATCTGACCGATGAGCTTTCAACCCTTTCACATTCAGCGTGGTGTAAAAAGGAAATGGACGAATTCAAGGAAAAGTAACTTTACAAGAGGTACAGAATGATATATTATAATGATGGAACAATTTTAATCCGTGACTTGTGCGAAACCGACCCGAAAATATTTACCGAGGGTGAAATTGCGCAAGGCTGGGACTCAACAATTGAAAAGCTTGAAATGCGGCTTAAAGATGTAGCCGAGGGGAGAGCGATTTCTCTTGCCGCTGATTATAACGGCGAGCCTGCGGGCTATGTGAATGTTTACCCTGATTGCAAATGGGGCGCTTTCGGCGGAATGGGATATCCCGAAATAGTGGATTTCAATGTGTTGTGGAAATTCCAAAGAAATGGTATCGGTACAAAGCTTATGGACGTTGCTGAAAAAATTGCCGCAGAGTATGCAGATACAGTTTATCTTGGAGTGGGTCTGCATAACGGTTACGGAAGTGCACAGCGTATGTATGTCAAGCGTGGATATATTCCTGACGGGTCGGGCGTGTGGTATAAGGATAAGCCGTGCACGCCTTATGATACGATTTATACAAATGATGATGACCTTGTTTTGTATCTTTCAAAAAAGCTGAGATAAAGGAGAACAAATGCAGTACATAATCAGAAAAATCAAGGAAACAGAATATGACGTACTGAACGATTTTATTTACGAAGCAATTTTCATTCCGAAGGGTGTCGAGCCGCCGCCGAAATCAATCATTCAGAATGAGGATTTGCAGGTTTATGTCAGGGACTTCGGCAAATTTCCCGATGACCACTGCCTTATTGCAGAAACAGACGGCAAAATCGTTGGTGCAGTATGGACACGCATTATGAACGATTATGGGCACGTCGACGATGCAACGCCGTCCTTTGCAATTTCGCTGTATAAGGAGTACCGCAGCTTTGGAATTGGAACAGCTATGATGAAGCATATGCTTGAATTGCTTAAACAAAGCGGATATAAGCAGGCTCCCTTGCCGTGCAGAAAGCAAACTATGCTGTGAAAATGTATCTGAACGTTGGCTTTGAAATTGTTGACGAAAATGATGAAGAATATATTATGATTTGCAGATTGAATTAACATAAGGAGGACATCAGATGAAAAAGCTTTTATCAATTCTCATTACCGCCGCAATTGCCTGTACGCTTACCGCTTGCGGAAATGACATCAGGGGGCAGGTCAGTGAGGAAACTGTTGCGGTTAATCAACTTTTAAATTTTGATGATGTTAATATTATTGAAATTAATGGTCAACAGGTTTCTTTGCCGTTTAAGGTTGAAGATTTGGGCGAGGGATATTCATTGCGTGAAGAAAATGGATTGGGTGATAATGAACGTTCTCTATGTTTTCAAGATAATATTATTGCTTTTGTAGAGTTAGACAACGAAAACATAATGTCAGTCGGATGTACAAATGAAGAAATGAAAAATGAGCAAGTTAAAATATGCGGTTTCTCATGCAATAACAATTTAGATGATGTTGTTCGCATTTTAGGCGAACCGCAAAAAACATCAACACCATTAGATGGTGCCCCCGATGGAGGTGCTAAATATATAATATACCAATATGAAACTGGTAATGTATATTTTTCAGTTGAAAATGAAAAAGCCAATATATCATATGCCGAAATTACATATGAAAAATAAAAAGGAGTAACCCCCTATGCGTATAATGTCAGTAGACTTCGGCGACAGCAGAACGGGAATTGCCGTTTGCGACAAGAGCGAAATGCTTGCTTCGCCCCTAACGGTAATCACCGAGTACAGCTTTCAGCGTTGTGCTGAAAAGGTTGCCGAGCTTGCACAAAAGGAAAAAGCCGAGCTGATTGTAGTCGGCTATCCTAAAAATATGAACGGGACAACTGGCGAGCGTGCCGAGAAGTGTGCCGAGTTTGCACGTCTTGCAGGCGAGCTTTCGGGCATCCCAACCGAGCTCTGGGACGAGCGCCGCACAACCGTTACCGCACACAATTACCTCAACGAAACCAATGTCCGCGGCAAGAAGCGCAAGGCTGTTGTGGACGCTGTTGCCGCAACGATTATTCTTGAAACTTATCTCGCTTACCGAAAGAACCAAAAAGCTCTTTGAACCCGATAAGCAGGATAAATCCTGCAAAAATTTTCCGCAGAAGCGGCGAGCCGATGTATCGTGCCAATGCCGCACCTGCCAATGCAAATATCACTCCCGTCACAAGCGACGGGAGTATTTTTTTCCACTCGACGAGTCCGTTTCTGCTGTGGATTATCACCGACAACAACGCAATCGGCAGAAAGTAAATCAGGTTTATTCCCTGTGCGGAAAGCTGGTCGAATCCGCCGAAAACCGTCAGGTAGATTATCAGCACCATTCCTCCGCCGACACCGAGAGAAGCGAGAACACCCGTCACAAAAGCCGCAATGTATGCCCAAATCATAGCAGTAACATTCTCCCTCCCGATATTATCAGCAACAGCCCGAATATCCGCTTCAAAAGCTTTGTAGGTATTCTTTTCATCAGCAGGCTGCCCAGCACCGCCCCTGCAAGTCCAAGGGGAACAAGCTTCAGCGTATACTCCCACTGAAAGCTACCCTCGCTTGCATAGAAAAATGCCGACACCAGTGACAACGGCAAGGTCAGTGCAAGTGATGTAGCGTGGGAATTTTTCGTTGGCACATCGCCCTTTTGCAGCATCGGCACGGCTACAATTCCGCCGCCTGAGCCAAACAGACCGTTGCAGATACCTGTTACTGCGCCGAGTATTGAAAAATAAAGCTTCCCTTTTTTCATAGGCACGTCCTTTCCCCCTTTTTCAGAATTATCTGCAAATAGACATAAAATATTCCCACAAACAGAAAATCCGCTTCCGAATTAACCGAAAGCGGATTTTTGATTTACTTATTTGCTGAAAGTGCACGCTGACCGATATCGGTTCTGTAGTGTGCGCCGTCAAATGTGATTTTCTTTACAGCGTCGTAGGATTTGTCCAGTGCTGCCTGCAGACTTTCGCCTGTTGCTGTTACACCAAGAACACGTCCGCCGTTTGTGAGGAATTTTCCATCAGCAAACTTTGTGCCTGCGTGGTAAACGAACACGCCGTCAACCTGTCCCTTATCGTCCATGCCATTCATTTCGATGCCCTTAGGGTAGCTCTGAGGATAGCCTCCGCTTGCCATTACAACGCAGGAACAACACTCGTTCTTCCACTTGATATCAACGTCAGCAAGCTTGCCGTTGTAGATTGCTTCAAAGATATCAACAAGGTCAGCATCGAGAAGTGGGAGAACAACCTGTGTTTCAGGGTCACCGAAACGACAGTTGTACTCGATAACCTTAACACCCTTAGGTGTTACCATAAGGCCGAAATACAGACATCCCTTGAATGTTCTGCCCTCTGCCTTCATAGCGTTGATTGTTGGCAGGAATATGCTTTCCATACATTCCTTTGCAACGTCTTCTGTGTAGAATGGGTTAGGTGCAATTGTACCCATACCGCCTGTATTGAGTCCCTTGTCACCGTCAAGCGCACGCTTGTGGTCCATAGAAGAAATCATAGGAACAACTACGTTTCCGTCTGTAAAGGAAAGTACGGAAACCTCAGGTCCTGTGAGGAATTCCTCAATTACAACCGTTGAACTGCTTTCGCCGAACTGCTTGCCGTCAATCATTGATTTTACAGCCTCAATTGCTTCTTCTTCGTTCTGCGCAATGATTACGCCCTTACCAAGTGCAAGGCCGTCAGCCTTGATTACAGCAGGATAGCTGTTCTCGGACTTGAGGTAAGCAATTGCAGAGTCGCTGTCGGAGAAGATTTCGTACTTTGCAGTAGGAATATTGTACTTCTTCATAAGGTCCTTTGAGAAAACCTTGCTGCCCTCGATGATTGCAGCGGCCTTATCAGGACCGAATGTCATAAAGCCCTCAGCGTTGAGTGCATCAACAATACCGAGAACAAGTGGGTCATCAGGTGCTACAACAACCATATCAACAGCAAGCTGTTTAGCAAGAGCTACAACTCCGTCGATATCTGTTGCTGAAACATCAAAGCACTCGGCATAACGGGAAATACCGCCGTTGCCGGGGGTGCAGTAAAGTTTTTCTGTACGCTTGCTTTCTGCAAGCTTCATAATAATGGCGTGCTCACGTCCGCCGCCGCCAACTACTAATATTTTCATTTATTTCGCTCCTTTAATTATTCAAAAGAAATTGAATTGAGGACTTCTTCAAAATCTGAACATACAATATCAAATTTTCCCTCTGTAGACGTGCAAGTAAAGGCATACATTGAGGTACCGTTCAGTATAACATATTGATTTACAAGCACATTTTCACCACAAATTACTTCATTAGAAAAAAAGTGACCTTTAAAGCAATCATAACCATTGATGTTTATAACTTCACCGTGCAAATAGTTTAATTCATTGCTCTGTTCAAATTGCTCTTTGAAAGCATCATCAAAACGTGACATATCAAAATTTTTCTGTTCAGCAATTTGGGTAATTTTAACTTTAAACAGTGAAGCCATATCAGAAGTATGATTGAAAAAAGCATCATCTTCTATATCACCTTTTTCTGAATCAAACACCCATTTTTCAGAATCAACAACTAATGTATATCCCGTACCCTTGAATGTTTCCGTTTTTTCAGATGTTACAACTGTTTTTTCTTCTGCTGTTTCAACGTCCTTGCTTTCACAAGCTGTAAAAGCCGTGAGAGCAAGAACTGTCATCAATGCAATAAGTATTTTCTTCATTTTATGTTATTCCTTTACCGTAACTGGTTTATTCTGCATTTTTGCATAGGTGTAAACAGCTGAAGCGGCAATTGCCATTACCATTGCAGCATGGACAAGATATGAAAGCGTGCCAATAATTTCATTGTAAACGCTTATTCTTGCCAACGCATCAGCACCCTCAACCTGTGCTACAAGAACAAACTGTATCTTTGTAACGTAAGCAACTGCAATCGGCAGAACAGCTGTTGTCAACGCAGAAGCAACAAGCGGAACAAGTGTAATCTTACCGCTTTTGTTGAACTTAGCGTCATTGCACATTATCAGATTTGATATTGTCAACAAAAAGCATGCCACACAATAAACTATAGTTACCCATGAAATGATTTTTTCATTGGTTTCCGCAGAACCGAGTCCACCTCCGCCTGTCCAGTACATAATCAAACTGTTCTGATTAGAACTTGCAAAGAGCGAAGCCGCTGCCCAGAGAATGATTAAAATCTGTGAGATAATTGCTGTAATTCTTACGCACTTAGGTGTCATAGCTGTTGCCCCTTTCTGTTATGCAGAATTTTTGATGTATAAAATAAGTTAAGAGAAATTCTGCCGAAGCAGAATTTCTCGGAGTTAAAGCATTCGTCTTATAGACGGATGCTTTAATTTTTAATGGTGGAAAAGTCTGATGCCTGTGAATGCCATTGCGATGCTGTACTTGTTGCAAGTTTCGATTACGTTATCGTCACGGATAGAACCGCCTGGCTGTGCGATGTACTCAACGCCTGACTTGTGTGCACGCTCGATGTTGTCACCGAATGGGAAGAATGCGTCAGAGCCGAGGCATACGTTTGTATTCTTGGCAATCCATTCCTTCTTTTCTTCGCGTGTAAAAACTTCAGGCTTTGTTGTGAATACCTTTTCCCACTCGCCGTCACGGAGAACGTCCTCGTACTCATCGCCGATATAAACGTCGATAGCGTTATCTCTGTCAGCACGTCTTACGTCGTCCTTGAAAGGAAGCTCCATAACCTTTGGACACTGTCTGAGCCACCAGTTATCAGCCTTCTGACCAGCGAGGCGTGTACAGTGAATTCTGGACTGCTGACCTGCACCGATACCGATTGCCTGACCGTCCTTGACATAGCAAACGGAGTTGGACTGTGTATACTTGAGGGTGATGAGGGAAATGATGAGGTCAATCTTCTTGTCGTCAGGGATATTCTTATTATCTGTAACAATGTTGCTGAGAAGCTCATTGTTGATGTCAAGCTCGTTTCTGCCCTGCTCGAAGCTTACGCCGTAAACCTGCTTTGTTTCAAGTTCAGCAGGAACATAGTTCTCATCAATCTTGATTACGTTGTATGTACCCTTTCTCTTGGACTTGAGAATTTCGAGAGCTTCGTCTGTGTAGCCGGGAGCGATTACGCCGTCGGAAACTTCACGCTGAATCATCTTAGCTGTGCAAGCGTCGCATGTATCAGAAAGTGCGATAAAATCGCCGTAAGAGGACATTCTGTCAGCGCCTCTTGCTCTTGCGTAAGCACAAGCAAGTGGAGAAAGCTCACCGAGGTCGTCTACCCAGTAAATCTTCTTGAGTGTATCGGAAAGTGGCTTGCCAACTGCTGCACCTGCTGGGGAAACGTGCTTGAAGGAAGTTGCTGCGCAAAGGCCTGTTGCCTTTTTCAGCTCCTTAACAAGCTGCCAGCCGTTGAAAGCGTCGAGGAGATTGATATAACCTGGCTTGCCGTTGAGAACTTCGATAGGAAGCTCTGTTCCGTCTGCCATATAAATTCTTGAAGGCTTCTGATTTGGATTACATCCGTATTTAAGCTGCATTTCGTTTGCCATTTTTTATTCCTCCCAAATTAGTTGTTCTTATTAACAATTCTGCTTTCGTACTTGCCTGTTTCAAGGTCAATGTATCTTGTGAAAAGCGAAACCTTGTTGTCAGCGTTGAGATTTTCCCAAACAAGATTTGTGAATGCGTCGATGTCGAGGTCAGGGATTGTAACCTTCTTTGGCTCGCCCTCAAAGCTTGGGAGTCTGCCGTTCTCCTCGTCACGTGCATATGTGTGGATAAATCTGCCTACGCCGTTTTCAGGATTGCTGTATGCATAAGTGTTTCTGATGCAGCAATCAGCGTTGCCGTTGTCGCTCTTGAGGATAGACATAGCGTAGTTCATACCGTCATTTTCAAGGCGGATAATGCCTGAAATACGAGGTGTGTAGTTAGGAGCGTCGTCCTCAAATTCACGTGTACGGAGGGACTGCTCAAAAGTCATCTGCTTGTCCATAAGCTCGTAGATTGTATCTGTCTGGTCGCCGTTTGTAACGATTGTCTTGTTGCCAAGAACACGAACAGGAGCGTAGATGATGAGGTGTGGGTCAGTCATCTTGGAAGGGTCAAAAGCCTGTGTTCTGATACCCTCGCCGTCCTCAACAAATACACGGTTACGGCTGTTTTCGCTTCTGCCCATGATAAAGTAAGCAATAACTGCCTTCTTTCCGTCAGCAGACTTGCCGAGCATAATGCCTCTGCCGTGGTAAGGGAGAGTGGTGAGTTCCTTTTCAAATGCAATTGTATTCATAGTTAAAACCATCCTTTCCGAGGTTAAAATTTACTAATCGTCTTCCGTTTCTGAGCCGCCTGACCTTGACACAAAAAATCCTGTCATTACAACAAATACAGCTAATCCGAAAGTTGTGGTCTTAGGCTTATCAGGACTGTCAGAACTGATATAAACAGTACACGTTTTTCCATTTTTCATTGTAAAAGCGTTATGGTATGACAATGCTATATTCTCATAAAGTCTGCCATCATATTCATATGTAATGTAAGCTATCTGTTTTCCGCTCTTTTTTGTAACGTACAACTCACCCTCACACTTATCATATGTGGCAATACAAAAAACACTCTGAATTATGAGACCTACTCCTATAAGAATAAATATAAGCCCAACCAATCCGAATGCTTTTTTCTTTTCTTTCTCATTCATTTATATAAGCCCTGTCACCGTCAACGGTAATCTTATCCTGACAGAACAAGGAAACTGCTTTGGGGAGAATTTTCCACTCGACATTTTCCATAACTCTGCGCTGGAGAATTTCAGGTGTATCGCCGTTGAGCACGGGAACTGTATCCTGCAGAATGATTGGTCCGCCGTCGCATACTTCTGTAACAAAATGAACCGTTGCACCTGTTACCTTTACACCCTTTTCAAGTGCTGCTTCGTGGACGTGAAGACCGTAGAAGCCCTTGCCGCAGAAAGACGGGATAAGTGCAGGGTGAACATTAATCATCTTATTTGGATAAGCTCTGCAAAGAGTTTCGTCGAGAATTGTCATAAAGCCTGCGTAGACCACAAGGTCAGCCTTTTCCTCGTTGAGAGCATCGAGCATAGCCTTGCTGTATGCGTGCACATCGGAGTAATCCTTGCGGACAAGGACACGTGTTGCGATGTCGTTCTGCTTTGCACGTTCAAGTGCGTAAGCTTCGGGGTTTGAAGCAATTACACAGGTAATTTTGCCGCCGATTATATCCCCTCTTTTTTCAGCGTCGATAAGCGCCTGGAGATTTGTTCCGCCGCCCGAAACCAGTACAACAATATTTTTCATAGCAGCCTCCTCATACTTTTTTCATTTCACACTATAGACTTTGTCTATAGTGTGAAACCAACGCTTTGCGTTGGAAGCGGCAATGCCGCTGAAATACCGTTCAATGCCGATATCGTCAAAACCAATGGTTTTGACAGCCGCCATACAGGCGGCATCTTATTATAGACATCGTCTATAATAAGATATGATATTAGCGTTAAAAAAGTCAAGGCTGCAAAAGATATTTACAGCCTTAATTTTGCTTAGTAAATGATTACGCCCTCATCGCTTTCAACAAGCTCACCGAGAACATAAGCTTCCTCGCCTGCTGCCTTGAGCGCAGCGATAGCCTTGTCCGCATCTGCCTTGTCAACAACAACACACATACCAACACCCATATTATATGTATTGAACATATCACGTTCAGGAATGTTGCCTGTCTTTGCGATAAGGTCAAAGATAGGAAGAACCTGAACGTCAGCTCTTGCAATCTTAGCGGAAAGTCCGTCAGGGAGTGCACGTGGAATATTTTCATAGAAGCCGCCGCCTGTGATATGGCTGATGGACTTGACATTTACAGCGTCAAGGAGAGCCATAATTGGCTTAACGTAAATTCTTGTAGGTGTGAGCAGGCACTCGCCAAGCTTCATACCGAGCTCATCGTAGTATTTATTGAGGGACTCCTCTGTCATATCAAATACCTTTCTGATAAGAGAGAAGCCGTTGGAGTGGATACCGCTGGACTTGATAGCAATCATAACGTCGCCGGCCTTCTGTGTGGATGGGTCAAGAATCTTGTCCTTGTCAACAACACCTACAGAGAATCCTGCAAGGTCATATTCGTCCTCAGGCATCATACCCGGGTGTTCAGCTGTTTCACCGCCGATAAGTGCACAACCAGCCTGTACGCAGCCTTCAGCAACACCTGAAACGATTGTTGCAATCTTTTCAGGAATATTCTTGCCGCAAGCGATGTAATCGAGGAAGAACATAGGCTTTGCGCCGCAGCAGATGATATCATTTACGCACATAGCAACGCAGTCAATACCAACTGTATCATGCTTGTCCATAATGAAAGCTGCCTTGATTTTTGTACCAACGCCGTCAGTACCTGAAACGAGAACAGGGTTCTTAACCTCTGAAAGGTCCATCTCAAAAAGACCGCCGAAGCCGCCGATGCCGGAAAGCACACCCTTTGTCATTGTTCTCTTAACGTGAGACTTCATAAGTTCAACGGACTTGTAACCAGCAGTTACGTCAACGCCAGCGTCCTTGTAGCTATCAGAAAAACTTTTCATATTATCTATTCCTTTCAAAAATTATCAACCTTTACCATTCCAGCAGTAGGTACACATCTTGCACTGGTCAAGACCAACTGCTTCAACAGTACCCTCAAGTGACTGGAATTCAAGAGATGTAAGCTTGAGTCGCTTACATATTTCAGCACGAAGCTTCTTGCCTCTTTCTGTATTAGTGTTGCTGTACTCCTCAATATACTTGACACCCTCTTCACCCTCAAACTCATGGATAATACGGCGTGCGATAAGGTCAAGTTCAGAGTTGCTTCTTGAGAAATTAAGGTATTTACAGCTGTACATAATCGGAGGACATGCTGAACGCATATGTACTTCCTTTGCACCGTTTGCGTAAAGGAACTCAACAGTTTCACGCATCTGTGTGCCTCTTACGATACTGTCGTCAACAAACAGAAGCTTCTTGCCCTCGATAAGCTCATGAACAGGAACAAGCTTCATTTTTGCAACGTGATTTCTCATTGTCTGGCTCTGCGGCATAAAGCTTCTCGGCCATGTCGGTGTATACTTGATGAACGGTCTTGCAAACGGAATACCGCTTCGGTTTGCGTATCCGATTGCGTGAGGAATACCTGAATCAGGAACACCGCATATATAATCAACGTCCGGAAGCATACCATTCTTGATATCAAATTCGGCCATAATTTCACCGTTGCGTGTTCTCATTGTTTCAACGGTTACACCCTCATAAATAGAATTCGGATATCCGTAATAAGTCCATAGGAATGAACAGATTTTCATATTGTCTGTGCCATTGTACAGGATTTCAAACTTATTAGGACTGAACTCAACAATTTCGCCCGGCATAAGCTCACGGTATATTTCATATCCAAGCTTCTGGAAAGCAAAGGACTCAAACGAGCAACAATAGCCATCGTCACGCTTACCGATAATAATTGGCAATCTACCGTTCTTATCTCTTGCGCAGATGATAGAATGGTCTGTCAGAATCATAAGGGACATTGTTCCATCTATTTTTTCCTGAGCATACTTGATGCCCTCAACAAATGAATCCTTCTGTGAAATTAGTGCACCGATAAGTGAGCTGGAATTAACCTTACCACTACTCATTGCTTCAAAGCTTGCGAAGCAATTGTCCACAAACTCATTTCTCAGAACTTCAGCATTATTGATTACGCCGATGTTACATACAGCGTACACACCAAGCTTTGAACGCAGAAGAATTGGCTGCGGGTCAGAGTCACTGATACAGCCAATGCATAGTTCGCCCTGCATTGCGTCAATATCGCCTTCAAACTTTGTTCTGAACGGTGAGTTCTCAATGCTGTGAAGGTTTCTCTGGAAGCCCAGTTCCTTTGAATAAGCAGTCATACCACCACGGCGTGTTCCAAGATGAGAATGATAATCAGTACCGAAAAAAACGTCGCTTACGCAGTTGTTTTTAGCAGCTGCTCCAAAAAATCCACCCATAAATTAATCTCCAAAATTTTATAAATTAAAGTTCAGCAACCATCTGCTGCATTTTAGCATCCTTAGCCTTAACGCCCTCAATCATCTTGAGCTTTGCATCAGCAAGCTTTTCAGCAAGTCCATCATCGGAAATTGCAAGCATCTGGATTGCAAGGATAGCAGCGTTCTTTGCACCGTTTACTGCAACCGTTGCAACAGGGATACCTGAAGGCATCTGAACTGTAGCAAGAAGTGCATCAAGTCCATCAAATGTAGACTTAATCGGAATACCGATTACAGGGAGAGTTGTGTGACCTGCGATTACGCCTGCAAGGTGAGCCGCCATACCTGCCGCACAGATAATAATTCCGAAGCCGTTTTCCTTAGCCTTTGAAGCGAACTCGGAAGCCATTTCTGGAGTACGGTGAGCGGACATAACGTGCACCTCATAAGGTACGCCATAAGCCTTAAGCTCTGCAACAGCATCCTTTACAACAGGAAAATCACTGTCGCTGCCCATAATTACTGCAACTTTTTTCAACATAGATATAACTCCTTTTCGGATATTTATTTTAAAATTACTTTTTTTAACAAAACAAAAAGCTGTGAAAACAGCAGGTAATCACAGCTTGATTGGCGCGCACTTATTTTTTGATACAAAAATCCCGCCGCAGCGAGAACACTGTCCTGACAGCAGCGCAGAAAAATATATGGAATCAGTTAAACGGCTGGCAATAATTGTCACGGTCAAACCCTCCATAGCAAATTCAAATCATATATATTGTACTATATTTTTCCCTAAACTTCAAGTGTTTCACAAAAAAAAATCACTTTTTATAAAAATTCTTAATTATCTCTTGCATTTTTCGAAAAATATGTTAAAATAGTAGTTAGGAAATCCGAAAATTATTCGGAGCACATTTCCCAAGACCAAACATGGAGGTGTTTTTCAATGGCATACATCATCAACGACGATTGCATCAGCTGCGGCGCTTGCGCAGACGGCTGCCCTGTAAACGCTATTTCTGAGGGTGACGGCAAGTACGTTATCGACGCTGCAACATGCATCGACTGCGGAGCTTGTGCTGACGCTTGCCCTGTATCTGCTCCTGTTGCTGAATAATCAACAAAGAGTACTTATACTAAGCACCGATTAAAACTGTACAAAAAATCGAGCTAAAATTTGCGTATATGATTTTTGCGAAGATTTTTTGTATACAGTTTTATTGGTGATTAGTATTAAATCCCCGTACTTCGGTACGGGGATTTTTTATTTTATCAGCTTATCAAGTTCTGTCACTAATTTCTGTTTCATCTCATTAAGTTCATCATCGGTAGGACGATTGCTGTCATCGTACATCAAATGCATAGGATACCACCACACTGGACCTTTGCCGTTGTTTCCGTAATTTTCGATATCACCTGTTCTTCTTGGAAACAGATGCCAATGAAGATGCGTGTCACCGTTTCCAAGCAACTCATAATTCATCTTCTCTGCCCCGAAAGCCTTTGACACAGCTTCAGCCACGACAGACATTTCCTCCAAAAACTTCATCTTGGTTGAATTCTCCAGCTGAAACAATTCAGTTTTATGTTCCTTGCAAAGAAATATAGTATATCCCTTGAAATGCTGGTTATCGCCGATAACAACATAGCCTGTTTCCAGTTCTTTCACAAAGTATGGATTTATTCCTTTTTTTATCATTTCAATTCTATCGCAAATGAAGCACATAGCAAATCCTCCATATAAAAAATCCCCATACTGAGGTATGGGGATTTAAAATCAATTATTCATTGATAGCTGTAACAACGCCTGAACCTACTGTTCTACCACCTTCACGGATAGCGAAACGGAGACCGTCTTCGATAGCGATTGGTGTAATGAGTTCAACGTCGATAGTTACGTTATCACCAGGCATACACATTTCCTTATCAGCTGGAAGTGTGATTACACCAGTAACGTCAGTTGTTCTGAAATAGAACTGAGGTCTGTAGTTGTTGAAGAATGGAGTGTGACGTCCGCCTTCTTCCTTCTTAAGAACGTAAACCTGACCCTTGAACTTTGTGTGTGGGTTGATGGAGCCTGGCTTACAAAGAACCTGACCTCTTTCGATATCTGTTCTCTGAACACCACGGAGAAGAGCACCGATGTTATCGCCTGCTTCAGCGTAGTCAAGAATCTTTCTGAACATTTCGATACCAGTTACAACTGTCTTAGCCTTTTCATCCTTAAGACCAACGATTTCAACTTCGTCACCAGTCTTGAGCTGACCTCTTTCAACTCTACCTGTAGCAACTGTACCACGGCCTGTGATTGTAAATACGTCTTCAACAGGCATAATGAAAGGAAGGTCTGCCTTTCTTTCAGGTGTAGGAATGTAGGAGTCTACAGCGTCCATGAGCTTCTGGATGCATTCGTAAACAGGGTCGGAAGGATCCTTGGAAGCGGAATCGAGAGCCTGGAAAGCAGAACCGATGATGATTGGTGTATCATCGCCAGGGAATTCATACTTGTCAAGTGTTTCACGGATATCCATTTCAACGAGTTCGAGGAGCTCTGGATCGTCAACCTGGTCAGCCTTGTTCATGAATACTACGATGTAAGGTACGCCTACCTGACGAGCGAGGAGAAGGTGTTCCTTAGTCTGAGCCATAGG
>JAZUSM010000005.1:0-5270 GCA_045606725.1 Oscillospiraceae bacterium
TTTACTCAAATTAAAAATATGAAAATATCATAACACATTCTTTCTTATTTTTCAATACCTTTTCTGCAACTTTTTTATAATTTTTTTCATTTTGTGCAACGTGAAAATCACAGATTGACGTTGTTGGTGAATTGTGGTATAATATTACCATATAAATCGGCTGAAAATGCAAAATATGAAAGATTTGAAAATGAAAATTGCAAAATTTGGTTTTTGTTAACTATCGGAGGACAAAAAATGGAGAAAGATAATACAACTTTTCCCGAAATAATCTGGAGTGCATTTGTAACAGCTACAATGTTTATGCCTGTGCATTATCTCAGCAACATATTGTCTTGGAAATTTGATAGCAATATATTCATTTTATTTATATTACCCTTAATCTGCGGTATACTTATGGCAGCCGTACTTTTTAGCAATAAAGTAAGATATGCACTGTTGAAATGGGTCTTGTCACTGGCTGTTACCTTTTTAATGCGGCAATATTTTGTTAGCAGTAACTTCTATATCAAGTCGCTGAACTGGGTTATACCGAATTACGGTGACGCAACAGTACAAGATAATATGGCAGGCTTTGTTGCAGTAGCATTTCTTTTATTTATCGAAATGCCGTTTGTCGGTATTGCAATAGGTATAAGCCACAAAGTCAAAAATCCAAAGTTTGAAAAAGCAATAAATATTTTGAAAATAATTGCATCAATTATTTGTATGGCAATAACTTTAACTGTTCTGGTGCTTAACAGAATTATGCGTATGCCTTTATACGGTTAATGATTGGAGGACCCCAAAATGCCCATAATAAAAGCACTCAGAAAAATCCGTGACAACTACGTTTTAAATCAGGTTATGAAAGCCAAACTCCCCGAATTTGCCGAAAGTGATACGGTGCGCTTTCGCTGTACCTTTTCGGGACGGGTACAAAAGGTCGGCTTTCGTTATGCACTGAGCGAAATGGCGAAAAGACTCGGTCTGACGGGTTGGTGCAGAAATCTTGAAAACGGCGATGTACAGGCTGAAATTCAGGGTGCACAGGATAAAATCGACTACCTTGTGCACTTTATGGGTACGCCGTGGCGGATAAAAATCACCAAAAAAGTTGCAGAAAAACTGGAACTGATTTCAGACGAAAAAGACTTTGATATTTCAAAATAACTATTGATTTACCACTTTCAAAGTGGTATAATTTATTCAGTTTTATTTTATGTAAAGGAAGATTACTATGGACTTTTCAAAAATCAATTTCGGCGTTGACGGCGACAGTATCACTGCCTGGGACCAGTGGTCACGCTTTGTTTTCGATAAGCTTGGAATGGCTTCACGTCACAATGTTGCGGTAGGAAGTGCAGTGTGGTACAAGCGTATTCTTACTTCAACCGACGGAAAAACTGTTACTACACAGAATTACTGGGACGAAGATTTCGCAGGAATAAGCGATGGCTGGGAGTCGACAGACGACATTGTTGAACTTCAGAAGCGTGCTAACAACTGCGCTGTTGTACATATTCAGCGATATATCCATGAAGTGCATAACGGTATTGCTCCAGTGCCTGATATTTTTGCGTTTGCAACGGGCACAAACGATGACATAAACCATCTTGGCAACGCTGAAAAGGCTTTACAGGGCAAGTCACTTGATTGCGTTGACCTTTTCAATGAAGCGGGTGCTATGCGATGGTGTCTGCAGAGAATTATGGAGGAATTCCCGAATGCGAGGGTGTTTGTGCTTACTCCGCTTCAGACTGCAAATCCTGAACACAACCACAAGACTGAAATTCAGATCGAAACGGTAATGAAGAAGATTGCCGGCGCAATGGGTGCTCAGGTTATTGACTGCTACAACAACTGCGGTATCTGCGAAAAATTCGAGGTTATCGGCGGCGAGGGAAGATATCTTGCAGACGGACTTCACCCGAAGCAGAACGGACAAAATCTCCAGGGCGCATATGTAGCAAAGGAAATCCGCAACAATTATTTCTGATGATAAAAGGGTATCGGGCTTTTCAGCCGGATACCCTTGTTTACTCAAAACGTCAAGAATTCACGGAATTGTTATGTTAAGATATAAGTACGATATCGGAATAGGAATAATGGTGACCATTATGAACAAGTTTGAAATTCTGTCTGTTGCGCTGTGTTACATTGAAGAAAATCTGATTACGGGAGTTACACCTGAGATGTGTGCAGAAAAGTGCTGCTACTCGCTGTCAAATTTACAGAAGATGTTCCGCTGTGCCCTGCACATAGGGATAAGCGACTACATTTCACGCAGGAAACTTTCCCTTGCGGCAAAGGACCTGATTGACACTGACGACTCGGTACTTGATATTGCCATGAAGTACGGTTACAACTCTCATGAGGTATTCACCCGTGCGTTCATGCGGCTTTGGGGAGTCAATCCGTCAAAATTCCGCAGGAACAGAAAGTTCACCGAGATTTTCCCCAAGCTTGACGCGGCAACTCATGTTACAGATGAAGAAGGAGTTGTTATTATGTTCAGCAAGAGAAAATTTGACGTTTCGCATCTTTACGAGTTCATTAAATCAAGAACGGGAAAATATGTTATCTGCTTCGATATGGTTCATCTTATGTATATCAATGACACGTTCGGTTCTGCCGCAGGTGATATGGCTATTGCCGAATGCTTGCGCAGGATTGATGAGTATTCCGACGAAAGTCTGCTTCCTATCAGAATAGGCGGCGATGAGTTCGTGCTGATTACTGAATTTGACAACGAAAGTGACGCAGTGGCTGCTGCTGAAAAAATTCTTGCTCACAACGGTGAAACTGTGAAATACGGTGAAAGCGAATTTGAGGTTTCCATGAGAGCGGGATATGTGGTAATCCCGAAAGGAAACCTTCGTTACAATCAGCTTTTCAACGATTGCGTTATTGCGGGTAGAGGATAAATACAAGGGCTGCACATGACATTTGTGCAGCCCTTTTTCTGTCCGTGAAACGGTTGAATAAGGCTTTGTTTTCTGATATAATAGGGTTAATACAAAACACTTAACGGAGATGATATGATGAACGATAAGCATATTCTTATTATAGATGACGATGAGGATTTATCCTTTATTATTTCCGAAATGCTGGAAAGCTACAATTACACGGTTACAACCGCCGCAAGCGGTGATGAAGCTTTTGACCTGCTTTCAAAGCACATATATCACCTTATTGTCCTTGATATAAATCTTCCTGACACAACAGGACTTGAACTGTGCAGGGAGCTTCGCAGGGTATCGCAGATACCTGTTATTTTTGCAAGTGCAAGGACAAGTGAAACCGACCGCATTACAGGATTTGATATCGGCGGCGATGATTATCTGCCTAAACCATACTCAATGAAAGAACTCCTATCCCGTGTAAATGCTCTTATCCGCCGCACATATGGATTTTCTGAGCAGGAAAAGGTTGTTTCCTTCGGCAATATCATTGTGAATATTACTGCACGCTCCGTAACAAGGGACGGTGCACCCGTTTCCCTTTCCCTCCGTGAATTTGATTTGCTTGCGTATCTTTGCGAGCACAGGAACAATGCTGTTTCAAAAGAAAAGCTTTTATCGGAAGTGTGGGGAGCATTTTCCGAGGTTGAACCGTCAACGCTGACGGTTCACATACGCTGGCTTCGTGAAAAGCTTGAGGCTGACCCTGCAAATCCGCAGTACATCAAGACCGTGTACAAGGTTGGATATATGCTGGAGGTTAAGGAATGAAAAAATACTTAATAACCGCTGTTATTATTTTCATCGGAGTGCTTGCTGTTATAACGGCTTTGCTGTGCAGTGCGGCAGACAAACCGCCTGAGATAAACTTCGGCAGCTATGTTGTTGCGACAAATGAAATTGAACAGCTTATTGCTGACGGCAATACGGAAGAAGCGCAAATCCGTGCATATGAACTTAAAACTGCATTGTCGGAATATACTCCCGAAAGCAATAACAATACTGCTTATCTCTGGATAATTTTCGGTACTTGTTCGGCACTTATTATCGCCGTATTCCTATATATATGGTTTGCAATTCTCCGTCCATTTGAGAAGCTGACAAGCTTTGCGGAACGTATCGCAAACGGTGATTTTGACCTGCCGCTGAATTATGAGCGCACCAACTATTTCGGTAAATTCACATGGGCATTTGACTGTATGCGCCGTGAGATTTCTTCGGCACGTGCCTGCGAAAAGGAGGCAATCGAAAACAACAAAACGGTTATTGCCTCCCTTTCCCACGACATCAAAACTCCTGTTGCTTCAATCCGTGCTTACGCAGAGGGACTTGAAGCGGGAATGGACGCTACTCCCGAAAAGCGCGCGAAATATCTGTCGGTAATAATGCGCAAATGCGACGAGGTTGCGGCGCTTACAAATGATATGCTGCTTCACTCGATTTCCGACCTTGACAAGCTGAAAATGAACCCGACAAAATTTGAGCTTTGCGGCTTTATAAAGGAAACCGTTTCCGAAATTTCCGCGCGGAACAATATCCGCCTTAATCTGCCTGCATACTTTATTGATGTTGCTGTTGACAGAAGCAGGCTTACTCAGGTGTTTGAAAACATCGTCAGCAATGCGGCTAAGTACGCAAAAACCGACGTTGAGATTTCCGCTGCAAAGACGGACAAGGGTGCTGAAATTATTTTCCGTGACTTCGGCAAGGGTATACCCGACGAGGAAATTCCGTTTATTTTTGATAAGTTCTATCGTGGCAGACATATCGAAAAACAAAACGGCGCTGGACTTGGTTTGTACATCGTGAAGTACGTCGTGACCCAATCAGGCGGTGAGGTCTATGCTGAAAATCTTGCTGATGGCTTTCAGATAAGAATAATCTTACCGAATTTATTGGGCGGATAATTCCGCCCGATATATTTTTCTTAAGGACTTCTTAATAACTTTTGCGGTAAAATAAAACCAACAAAAGAACAGAAAGGAAATGGCAGCCTATGAAAAATACAATTTTATCCGCAAAGGGACTTTGCAAAAGCTTTGCACACAACGGCGTGCAGAACCATATTCTCAGCAACCTTGATATCGAAATCTATGAGGGTGACTTCACCGTTGTAATGGGTGCGTCAGGCTCAGGAAAATCCACACTTCTCTACGCTTTAAGCGGTATGGACAGGGCAACAGGCGGCTCCGTTACTTATGACGGAAAGGACATCGTCAAGCTTTCCGAAAAGAAGCTTTCCGAACTTCGTCACGGCGACTTCGGCTTCATTTTCCAGCAGATGCACCTTGTCAGCAACCTTTCCCTTTTTGAGAATGTTGCTGTTCC
>JAZUSM010000006.1:0-19328 GCA_045606725.1 Oscillospiraceae bacterium
GGCATATGACTAAAACAAAGCGTATGATCAAAGCATCATTGCCTTTGGTCGACGCTGTTGTTGAGATATTGGATGCGAGACTTCCAGACTCCAGCAGAAATCCTGATTTACAGTCATTGATTGAAGGAAAACCAAGAATTATTATATTGAATAAGTGTGATACTGCTGACGACGCATCTACGCAGAAGTGGATTTCATGGTATAGAAATCAGGGCATTGTTGCTATTGCAGCAGACTGCAGAAGCGGTAAGGGACTTAACAAATTTATTCCTGCTGTCAAGCAAGTATTGTCGGATCTGATTCAGAAATATGAATCAAAAGGCATGAAGGGCAGAGTACTTCATCTTATGGTTGTAGGTATTCCTAATGTAGGTAAATCTTCTTTCATCAATCGTCTCGCAGGGCAGAAGAAGGCAAAGGTTGAAGACCGTCCGGGCGTTACAAGAACAAAACAGTGGGTCAAGCTTTCTGAAGATATTGAACTGTTGGATATGCCCGGTGTACTCTGGCCAAAATTTGAAGATATGTCTGTAGGCGAAAAACTTGCGTTTACAGGTGCAGTCAAAGACGACGTTGTAGATATTGAAACTCTTGCCTGTAGATTGCTTTGTGTACTTAATTCTTTGTACAGGAACGAATTGACAACAAGATATAAAATCGAGACAACTGAAGATGAAGATGGATATGAATTATTGAAAAAAGTAGGCAAAGCAAGAGGTATGCTTGTTTCAGGCGGCGAAATCAATACTGAACGTGCAGCAATAACAGTTCTCGATGAATTTCGTGGCGGAAAGTTAGGGCGAATTACTCTTGAACTTCCGAAAGGAGAATAAGTATGCCGCTTTTTGAATACGATAAGGCTGTCCGAAATGATTATACAGTTATCTGCGGTGTTGACGAAGCGGGCAGAGGCCCTCTTGCAGGGGATGTTTATGCAGCCGCTGTAATTCTGGATAATGACATCTATATAGATGGACTTAATGATAGTAAGAAACTTTCTGAAAAAAAACGTGAGTTGCTGTATGATGAGATTATTTTAAAGGCAAAGGCTTATTGCGTTGCAACAGCATCAGTTGCTGAAATTGAGGAATTCAATATCCTGCAGGCAACATTTATGGCAATGCGAAGAGCTGTTGAAGGTCTTGGAATAACTCCTGATATGGCTTTGGTTGACGGAAACAGAGAACCGGGACTTAATTGTCCTATGCAGACTGTTGTAAAGGGCGATGGCTTGTCAGCAAGTGTAGCTGCGGCTTCAATACTTGCTAAAGTGAGCCGTGACAGATATATGGCTGAAATTGCTGAAAAATATCCCGAATACTGTTTCGAAAAGCATAAAGGCTATGGCACTAAGCTCCATAATGAGCTGATACTTGAACATGGACCGTCGCCAGTACATAGAATGTCATTTTTAAAGAAGCTGCTTAAAAATGGATAAGAAAGAACTTGGTTATTTCGGCGAAAAGGTAGTTGCTTATTACCTTGAGAAAAAAGGTTATAGAATTATTAAGCGTAATTTCTGTATCAAGGGGGGCGAAATTGATATCATTGCGCAAAAGGATGATATCATTGCTTTCGTTGAAGTGAAAACAAGAGCGCCTGCTCCTTTGGTAAATGGTCTTGAAGCAGTTACAAAATCCAAGAAGAAGCTTATTATAAAGACTTCGGAAGAATACTCATACAGATTTCCGCACGAGTTGCAACCTAGGTTTGATGTCGTATGGGTAACTGTTGACAATCGCAAGGTTGTCGGTTTTAATTATGTTGAAAATGCATTTGATGCAAGTAAATAAAGTATTTTTTTGTAAAGGAATGTTTGGTAATGTATTACAAAAGTACAAGAGACAGCAGTGTGAATAAGACATCTGCGGAAGCAATTGTTCAGGGTATTTCTGTTGACGGTGGACTTTTTGTTCCATCTGAAATCCCATCTATTTCAATGGATGAAATCGTAAAGCTTGGAGATATGAGTTATGCTGAACGTGCAGCTTATATTTTCTCAAAGTATCTCACTGATTTTACAGACGTTGAAATAAAGTATTGTACAGAAAATGCGTATAATGACAAGAAATTTGCTACAGAAAATATTTCTGAAATTTCTCATCTTTTTGACGGAACATATATCCTCGAACTCTGGCACGGCCCAACTTGTGCATTCAAGGATATGGCGCTTCAGATTTTACCTTATCTTCTTACAACTTCTGCAAAGAAGATTAACATTGATAAGAAGATTGTAATCCTTGTTGCGACATCAGGTGATACAGGTAAAGCTGCACTTGAAGGTTTTGCAGGTGTTCCGGGAACACAGATTATGGTATTCTATCCTGAGGACGGCGTAAGCCCAATGCAGAAGCGTCAGATGACGACTCAGGACGGCGACAATGTTGCTGTATGTGCTATCGAAGGTAACTTCGACGATTGTCAGAATGGTGTAAAGGCAATCTTTACAAATGAAGAAATCAAGAATAAGCTTGAAGAAAATAAGCTTATGTTCTCAAGTGCAAACTCTATTAACTGGGGACGTCTTGCTCCGCAGATTATTTACTATATTTCTTCATATGCATCCCTCGTTAAGGACGGCGAGATCAACGCAGGCGATAAGATAAACATTGTTGTTCCAACAGGTAACTTCGGTAATATCCTTGCTGCTTACTATGCAAAGCATATGGGTATGCCTGTAAATAAGCTTATCTGTGCATCCAACTCCAATAAGGTTCTTACTGATTTTATCACAACTGGTATCTATGACAGAAACCGTGATTTTGTTACAACTATTTCTCCGTCTATGGATATCCTTATTTCCAGTAACCTTGAAAGACTTCTTTACCTTATGTGCGGTGAAAATGACGCTCAGATCCGTGAATGGTTCGGTGCACTTGCTACAACAGGTAAGTACGAAGTAACTGATGATATCAAGAAAAAGCTTGCAGATGAATTTGAAGCAGGCTTCTGTGATGATACAGAAACAAAGGAAACAATCAAGAGAATTTACGATAAGTATTCCTATACACTTGACACACACTCTGCTGTAGCTGTCAAGGTTTATGAGGATTACTGTGCAAGAACAGGTGATACAACAAAGACAGTTATTGCTTCCACAGCAAGTCCATACAAGTTCAGTGCAAGTGTTTTGGAGGCAATTGAAGGTAAACCTTCCAAGCTTGACGAGTTTGATATGGTTGATAAACTCGCTGAAATTTCAGGCTATGAAATTCCTGCATCTCTTGCAGAACTTAAAACAAAGGAAAGACGTTTCAAGGACGTTATTACCAAGGAAAATCAGAAAGATTACGTTCTTAAGCAGCTTTCACTTTAATAAAATTATTTGCAGGTGATGCAATGTCGTTGTTTGCAATTGCCGATTTGCATTTGTCATTGTCGGTAAATAAACCGATGGATATATTCGGCGAACGGTGGTCAAATCACGTTGAGAAACTTACAAAGAACTGGAATGAGACTGTTTCTGAAAATGATGTTGTTGTAATTCCTGGGGATATTTCATGGGCAATCAATTTTGATGAGGCCAGAGCTGATTTTGATTATATCAACAAATTGAACGGTACAAAAATTATTTCTAAAGGCAACCATGATTATTGGTGGTCAACTTTGTCAAAGCTGAATACGTTTCTTGTGGAAAATAGCTTTGATACAATAAAATTTCTTCATAATAACCACTATGCTTATGAGAAGTATGGTATATGTGGAACGCGCGGATGGATTAATGAAACCAGCGTTCCTGCCGATGCAAAGGTTCTTGCGAGAGAAGCACAAAGACTTGAGGTTTCTATCCAATCAGCAATGAAGGAAAATCTTGAACCAATAGTTTTCCTTCATTATCCGCCTGTGTTTGGAAATGAAAGTAATTATGATATCCTTGATGTAATGTATAAATATAATATTAAGGAATGTTATTACGGACATTTGCATGGTAATGCTCACAGATATGCTATATGTGGAGAAAGAGAAGGAATTAATTTTAATTTGATTGCAGCTGATTTTGTGCAATTTTGCCCTAAAAGAGTTTTGTAAATTGTATGATACGCTGAAATAACTTTATATGTATAGTAAATTTTTTAAATATATGCTATAATTACAAATATGTTGTTATAAAAATTGGAGGACGTTTACAATGAGTTTAGTATCAACAAATAAAATCGATGCGACAAAATATGAACTTATCATCAATGTAGATGCAGAAGGCTTTGAAAAGGCTCTTCAGCAGGCTTACTTAAAGGCTCGTAAGCACATCAATATCAATGGCTTCAGAAAAGGTAAGGCTCCAAGAAAGATGATTGAGCAGCTTTACGGTGATAATGTTTTCTTTGAGGATGCAGTTAACCTTCTCGTTAATACAGATGTTGCTCCTGCAGTAGAAGAAACAGATTATGAGATTGTTGCTTCTCCTGATATTGAAGTTACTTCTGTTAACAAGAAAGATGGTGTAAGCTTCAAGGTTACAATTACTACAAAGCCTGAAGTTGAAATTTCCGATTACAAGGGTATAGAAATTGAAAAAACTGTCAAGACTATTACTGACGAAGATGTAAATAACCAGATTGAGGCACTCAGAGATAGAAACGGCAGACTCGTAACAATTGAAGATAGAGCTGCTGAAAATGGCGATATCGCTGTAATTGACTTTGAAGGCTTCAAGGATGGCGTAGCTTTTGAAGGCGGTAAGGATACAAATTATGAACTTCCACTTGGTTCTAATACATTTATCCCAGGTTTTGAAGAACAGATTGTTGGTAAGAAGACTGGTGAAGAGTTTACTATCAATGTAACATTCCCAGAAAACTATCAGATGGAAGAAATTGCTGGTCAGCCTTGCGAATTCAAGATTAAGCTCAACGAAATCAAGGCAAAGGAACTTCCTGAACTTGATGATGAATTCGTTAAGGATGCAACAGAATTTGATACACTTGATGAACTCAAGGCTGATATCAAGTCCAAGCTTGAGGAACGCGCTTCCAAAAATGCTGAGGTTGAAGCTGACAATAAACTTTTTGAAACACTCATTGATAAGATGACAGCTGATATTCCTGAAGTTATGTATGAGAGCAAGATTGACGAAATGGTAAGAGATTTTGAAATGCGTCTTTCTCAGCAGGGTCTTAATATGGAAATGTACCTGACATATACAAATATGGATATGGCTTCTTTCAGAAAGACATTTGAAGATCAGGCTCAGAAGCAGGTTAAGGTAAGACTTGCTCTTGAAAAGATTGCTGAACTTGAAAATGTTGAAATTTCCGATGCTCAGGTTGAAGAAGAAATCAACAAGATGGCTGAACAGTATAACCTTACAGCTGATAAGATTAAAGCAATTGTTAGTCCTAAGGCTATCAAAGCTGACCTCAAGGTTGCTGAAGCAAGCAAGATTGTTAAGGATTCTGCTAAGTTCAATGGCTAATTAAATGTTTTTTTACAAACCATCTTTCCGCAGAAGGATGGTTTGTATGTGTATATGACATTCTGCGGAGAATTGAGGATTTTATGAGTTTAGTACCTTATGTTGTAAGACAGACCGGTAGAGGAGAACGCTCACAGGATATTTATTCTATGCTTCTTGAAGATAGAATAATTATGCTTTCTGAAGATGTTAATGATACATCTGCAAGTCTTGTCGTGTCACAGTTGCTCTATCTCGAAAGTCAGGATCCAGAAAAGGATATTTACCTTTATATCAACAGCCCTGGCGGTTCCGTTACAGCAGGTATGGCTATTTATGATACAATGCAGTACATTAAGTGTGATGTATCTACAATTTGTATGGGCCTTGCTGCGTCAATGGGGGCATTTTTGCTTTCTTCAGGCGCAAAGGGTAAAAGACTTGCTCTTCCTAATTCTGAAATTATGATTCATCAGCCTCTTATCTCAGGTGGACTTTCCGGACAATGCACTGATATTAAAATCCGTGCAGACCATATGGTAAGAACGAGAGAAAATCTCAATCGTATTCTTGCGCAGAATACAGGTAAGCCTATTGATACAATTCGTATTGATACAGAGCGTGATAACTTTATGAGTGCTGCAGAAGCGGTGGAGTACGGCTTGGTTGACAAGGTTATTTTTACAAGATAAGTCTGGAGTTTGATTTATGGCAGGAAATGATAGAAACTTAAAAAGATGCAGCTTTTGCGGTAAACCTGAAAATAAGGTTCAGAATATGTTTTCTGCAGCATCATGCAATATATGTGACGATTGCGTAATCTATTGTTATGAAATGCTTGCAGGACATGATTTGGTTTCACCTGCAGGCTCTTCTAACGGACGTAATTCCAAAGCAGCTCAGCAGCCACTGAAACTTATGAAGCCGGTTGAAATAAAGAAATATCTTGATGAATATGTTATTGGTCAGGATGAAGCAAAAATTGCTTTGGCAGTTGCTGTTTATAATCATTATAAGAGAATTAATAGTCAGACTGATTCTGATGATGTTGAGCTTCAGAAAAGTAATGTAATTTTAGTAGGACCTACAGGTGTTGGTAAAACAATTCTTGCGCAGACTCTTGCTAAAATCCTTGAAGTTCCGTTTGCAATTGCAGATGCAACTACTCTTACAGAAGCTGGTTATGTTGGTGATGACGTTGAAAATGTACTGGTAAGGCTTCTTCAGGCAGCTGACTTTAATGTTGAGGCTGCACAGCGTGGTATTATCTATATTGATGAAATTGATAAGATTGCACGTAAATCTGAAAATACTTCGATTACAAGAGATGTAAGTGGTGAGGGTGTGCAGCAGGCGCTCCTTAAAATTGTGGAAGGTACAGTATCCAATGTTCCTCCACAAGGCGGAAGAAAACATCCGAATCAGGAGTTTATCCATATTGATACAAAGAATATACTTTTTATCTGTGGTGGTGCTTTTGATGGTCTTGATAAAGTAATTCAGAAGCGTACGGAATCATCTTCTGTTGGTTTCGGTGCTGAAATCAAAACAAAAGAAGAAAAATCAAAAGGTATATATAAGGAAGTTGTACATCAGGACTTTGTTAAATATGGTATGGTCCCTGAATTTGTTGGAAGACTTCCTGTTATTGCAGTTCTTGATGAACTCGATGAAGAATCACTTGTACGTATTCTTCTTGAACCTAAAAATTCATTGATCAAGCAGTATAAAAAGCTTTTTGAGCTTGATGGAATAGATCTTAATTTTGAGTCACTGGCACTGAAAGCAATTGCACAGCAAGCGATTGCGCAGAAAACAGGTGCAAGAGGACTGCGTTCAATTGTTGAAAAAATTCTTCAGCAATCTATGTTTGAACTTCCGTCAGATAATGATGTCTGCGGTATTACCGTAACTGAGGATACCGTTCTGAAAAATGAAAAGCCTCAGATAAAAATAGGTAAAAAGAAAACAGTGAAAAAATAATTGTAAAATACGCTTTCCATTAAGAAAGCGTATTTTTACTTTAAATATAGAAATATAATACATATATTTGTTCATTATTTTTTTACATAGGTGATATAAAGTAATTTTGTTATCTTAAATTGTTACTTGAAAAATTACAGCTAATAATATATAATAAATATATGCGTTGTATATAAAAGCATATCCAGGAGGTTATTATGAGAACAAAAATTGAGGAGATCACAATGCCTGCTATTGCACTCAGGGGCTTGGTTGTATTTCCAAAGATAAATATACAGTTTGAAGTTTCAAGAAAAAAATCTCTTGCAGCTTTGAAGAATGTTTTAAATAACAATAAATTGATTTTTCTTGTAACACAGAAGGATGACAATATTGATGATCCTAAATGCAAGGATTTGTATCGTTATGGTGTTGTTGCAGAAGTGCGTCAGAGTGTAGAAATATCAGATAATTCAACTCGTGTGCTTGTTGAAGGATTGTACAGAGCAAAATTAGTTGACATTGTTGATGATAATCCATATCTTGTTGCACAAATAAAGCCTGCACCAGAAACGCAGACTATCAGTAAAAATGATGTAGAACTTAAAGCTGTTTCTCGTGTTGTAAAGGAATTGTTTGAGGAATACAGCTATCTTGGACCTAAAATGCCTGATGATGTTGTAGAAAAAATACTTGGTGAAAAAGATCCGTCCAGACTGCTGAGAGGATTGCTTCTTACAATTCCGCTCAGTGTTGAGGATAAAGCGCTGCTTCTTGAAGAAAGTCACATTGTTTCAAAGCTTGGAATAATGTCTGCAATGCTGTCAAGAGAAGTTGAGGTACTTGAGCTTGAAAATCATATACATGAGAAGGTACGTAATCAGATTAATCTTTCACAGCGTGAAATGTATCTCAGAGAACAGCTGAAAGCAATCTCACATCAGCTTGGAGAAGACGGAGAGCAAGGTGATGAAAAGGACGATTATGCAAAGAGAATACAGCAGTTAAAACTTGATGAAGAAACAAAAAATATTCTTCTTAAGGAAGCTGACAGACTTAATAAAATGTCGTCATCCTCACAGGAAGCTTTTGTTATACGAAATTATCTTGACAATGTCCTTGATCTTCCTTGGAATACATTTACCAAGGACAGACCTGATTTTAATAAGGTAAAGGAAATACTCGATAAGGATCATTACGGACTTGAAAAGGTAAAAGACAGAATACTTGAAAATATTGCTGTAAGAAAGCTTAAGCCCGATGTTAAGGGGCAGATTATTTGCCTTGTTGGTCCTCCAGGTATCGGTAAAACTTCAATTGGTAAATCCATAGCAAAGGCGCTTAATAAAAAGTATCAGCGAGTTTCACTCGGTGGTGTCCGTGATGAATCTGATATAAGAGGACATCGCAAAACATATGTAGGTGCTATGCCGGGAAGAATTATTAATGCAATGAAACTTGCGAAAAGTCGCAATCCTGTAATTCTCCTTGATGAAATAGATAAAATGACTCGTGATATGAGAGGTGATCCTTCTTCTGCGCTTCTGGAGGTTCTGGACAGCGAACAAAATAATGCGTTTCGTGACCATTATATAGAAGTTCCATTTGATTTGAGCGACGTTATGTTTATAACAACTGCCAATACTACTCAGACGATTGATGCACCATTGCTTGATCGTATGGATGTAATTGAACTTACAAGCTATACAAGAGAGGAAAAGTTCCATATTGCCAAGGAACACCTTGTTCCTAAACAGCTTAAGCTTAACGGACTTAAAGCGTCAATGTTGAAAATAAATGATGTGGCACTTTACATACTTATTGATAATTATACTAAGGAAGCAGGAGTAAGAACTCTTGAAAGATATATTTCAAAGCTTTGCAGAAAAGCTGCAAAGGCAATAGTAAGTGAAGAAAAGAAGTCTGTTCGTATTACTGAAAAGAATATTGAAGAATATCTAGGTGCCAAAAAATATACCGATGATAATAAGTCTGATAAAAATGAAATAGGTATGGTAAACGGACTCGCATGGACATCTGTAGGCGGAGTTGTAATGCCACTTGAGGCATCTGTTTTTGATGGAAAAGGAACTATTGAAACAACAGGCTCATTGGGTGATGTAATGAAAGAGAGTGCCAAGCTTGCAGTAAGTTATGTAAGAAGCGTCGCTGATAAGTATGGTATTTCCAATGAATTCTATAAGGAAAAAGATATTCATATTCATGCACCTGAGGGAGCAACTCCAAAGGACGGACCATCAGCAGGTGTTACAATGACAACAGCACTTGTTTCAGCACTTGCTAATATACCCGTTCGTCATGATGTGGCAATGACAGGAGAAATAACACTTCATGGTAAAGTGCTTCCTATCGGCGGACTGCGTGAAAAAACAATGGCAGCATATAAAGCAGGAATGAAAACTGTAGTTATCCCTGTAGGAAATAAGAGTGACCTTGAAGAAGTTGATAATGTTGTCAAGGAAAATATAAAATTTGTATATGCAGAAAATATATCAGATGTTCTTGATGTTGCTCTTGAGAATAAAAAGCCTGATTATAGAAAGCCAAAGAAAGCAGCTGAAGAAAAAGTGTACAATTCAATTCAATCATAAGTGTGGGGGTATATATGAATTTTAATAAGACGGAATTTTTTGCTTCATACGGCAAAGTGGAGCAAATCCCTGAACTCAGTCTGCCTGAAATAGCTTTTTCAGGACGTTCAAATGTTGGCAAATCTTCATTGATAAATAAGATTTTTAATAGAAAAAATCTTGCAAGAGTCTCATCTGTACCGGGTAAAACGGCTACAATTAATTTCTATAATATAGATAAAACATGTTTTTTAGTGGATTTGCCCGGTTATGGATATGCTAAAATTGCCCAGAAGGATAAAATAAGATGGTCAAGCCTTATTGAAGGATATCTTACATCAGACCGTGAGCTTATGCTTGTAATGCAGCTTATAGATATGCGTCATCCGCCGTCAGCTGATGATCTTCAGATGATAGATTTCTGGATAGAAACCGAGCAACCTTTTGTAATTATCCTTACTAAATCCGATAAGCTTTCAAAGAAGCAAAGGGAAGAACGCTTGAATGGTTTTGCCAAGGAAATTCCATGCTTTGAACAGATTGAAAAAATTGTTTTTTCAGCTGTTACAGGTGAGGGAGTAGAAAAAATCAGAGAAATAATTGAAGATGTTGCTCAATAAATGTTACATCAAAAGGAGATCATAAAAATGTTTGTATCAAAAAATCTTAATGTAAATGAAAAAGGACACCTTACAATTGCAGGTGTGGATGCAGTAGAGCTTGCTGAAGAGTATGGCACACCATTATATGTAATGGATGAGGATTTAATCCGTGAACATTGCCGAAGCTTCAAAAACTCCATTGAAAAATATTATAATGGCGATGGTATGGCTTGTTATGCAAGTAAGGCTTTTTCCTGTAAAGCAATGTGTAAAATTATCAAAGAAGAAGGTCTGGGACTTGATGTTGTTTCTGAGGGAGAGCTTTATACAGCCGAAAGTGTATGCTTCCCTATGGAACGAGTATGTTTTCACGGAAACAATAAAAAGGATTCAGAACTCAGATATGCTGTAGAAAAAAAGGTCGGAAGAATAATTGTAGATAATTTTTCCGAACTTGAAAGACTTGATAAAATTGCATCTGATGCAGGGGTAAAGGCTAACATTATGTTCAGAGTCAAGCCGGGAATTGATGCACATACACATGATTTTGTCAAAACAGGACAAATTGACAGTAAATTTGGTGTTGCACTTGAAACAGGTGAAGCTTTTGATATTGTAAAGAAAGCAATTGCGCTTAATAATGTTAACCTTATTGGTCTGCATTGTCATATAGGAAGTCAGATCTTTGATATAGACCCGTTTGTTGAAGCAGCAGAAGTTATGATTGACTTTATTGAAAAGATAAAGCTGGAACTTGATTATGAAATTAGGGAACTTAATCTTGGTGGCGGATTTGGTATTAAATATACTGATGAAGATACACCTGTGGAATATGATAAGTATATGGAAAAGGTTTCTGTAAAGGTAAAAGAGCTTTGTATAGAAAAAAATCTCAGACTTCCTTTTATTCTTATTGAACCAGGACGTTCAGTTGTCGCTCCTGCAGGTACAACTTTGTATACTCTTGGATGTGTAAAGGAAATTCCGAATATCCGTACATATATTTCAGTTGACGGAGGAATGTGTGATAACCCAAGATACGCTCTTTATAAATCAAAATATGATGTTGTTGTTGCAAATAAAGCATCAGAGCCTAAAACTGAAACAGTGACAATCGCAGGTAAATGTTGCGAAAGCGGCGACCTTATCGGCGAAGGTCTTAAAATTCAGAAAGCAGAAGCAGGAGATATAATTGCTGTTCTTGCAACAGGTGCATACAATTATTCAATGTCTTCAAATTATAACAGAATTCCTAAACCTGCTGTTGTAATGCTGAAAAACGGCGAATCAAGAGTTGTTGTAAAACGAGAAACTCTTGAAGATGTTGTAAGAAATGATTTGGAATAATTTTTATAAAAGCTATTTACTTTTTCGCTATGATGTGTTAAAATGTAAGTACATAAAAAATAACGAGAGGAATGTCATATATGAATAATAAACTTAAGAGCGACCATATGGATGACCTTTTTAAAGCAATACTTACACTTGAAAACATAGATGAATGTTATGCTTTTTTTGAGGATTTATGCACTGTTCTCGAACTCAAGTCCATGTCACAGAGAATGCAGGTTGCAAAAATGCTTGTCCAGAAAAAAGTGTATAGTGATATAGTTGCACAGACAGGCGCAAGTACAGCAACAATCAGCCGTGTTAACAGAACACTTAATTACGGCAGTGAAGGTTATACACTTGTGTTTGGACGTATGGACAAAGAGGATAAATCCGAATAATGAGTGGATATCATAGCTTTTCATATTTTTATGATCAACTTACTTCAAATATTTCATACAAACAGCGTGCAGAGTATTTTGATATGCTGATAAAAAAGCATAATGGCATTAAAAATCTGTTGCTTGATCTTGCATGTGGAACAGGTAGTCTTTCTGAGGAATTCAGCCGTATGGGATATGATGTCATAGGTGTTGATGCATCTGAGGAAATGCTAAATGAAGCGCTGGATAAAAAGTTTGACAGCGGTCTGAATATTCAGTATTTGTGTCAGGATATGACACAACTTGATATGTTCGGAACGATTGATGTAACAATTTGTGCTCTTGATAGTTTAAATCATCTGAAAAACGCAGATGATGTGCAAATAGCTTTTGATAAAGTATCGTTATTTTGTGAACCTGATGGTTTATTTATATTTGATGTAAATACGCCTTATAAGCATAAGAATGTTTTAGCGGATAATACTTTTATTTATGATCTTGATGATGTTTTCTGCGTATGGCAGAATAGTTTTAATCCGCAAAATGAAAATTATAGGGTTGATATAACTCTGGATATCTTCGGGAAAAACAAAATCGGTTTATATCAAAGATATTATGATGAACTTTCGGAGATCGCATTTAAGCGTAGTAAAATCGAGGAAATGCTTGTTAAGGCAGGTTTTTCAGTTGAAGCAGTTTATGACTTCGATTCAATTAATCCACCAACGGATAATAGTGAAAAGCTAGTTTTTGTTGCACGAAAATCATAATTTTATAAGGAAGAAACAATATGGCTAAAATTGTCAGAACAATATCACATGATGCGTCAGTAGTTGCAACAGCAATTGACGCTACTGATATTGTTGCCGAAATAGAGAAAATACATAAAACATCAGCGGTTGTAACAGCTGCATTGGGGCGTTTGACTATTGCAGCATCACTTATAGGAAATGGCCTTAAAGGCGATAATGACTCTGTTACACTCAGAATGGACGGCGGAGGTGCTACTGGTTGCCTTATAGCTGTTTCAGACAACCATGGTAATGTAAAATCATATGTCAGCAATTCTGTGGTCGAAATTCCTTTGAATAAATATGGAAAGCTTGATGTAGCAGGTGCAGTAGGCAAGGATGGAAGACTTTCTGTAGTTAAGGATTTGGGACTCAAAGAACCCTATGTTGGACAAGTTCCGATTGTGTCAGGGGAAATCGCCGAGGATATCGCAAATTATTTTGCAGTAAGTGAACAAATTCCTACTGTGTGCGGACTTGGTGTTTTAGTAAACCCTGATCTTACTGTTAAAGCGGCTGGAGGATACCTGATACAACTTCTTCCGTTCGCTGATGAAAGCTGTATAGATAAGCTGGAGGCTAATGTGAATACACTTCAGCCTGTAACAGCCATGCTTGACTCGGGAATGAGCGCTGAAGATATAGCTAAAAAGGTACTTAAAGGACTTGAACCTGATTTGCTCGATGAATTCGAAGTGTTCTACAGATGTGATTGCAGTAAATCAAGAGTAGAAAAGGCACTAATCAGCCTCGGAAAAGAGGAGCTTGAAAAGATGGCTCATGAAGAAGAACAAATAGAAGTATGCTGTCATTTCTGTGATAAAAAATATAATTTTAAAAGAGAAGAAATTAAAGAATTAAGTAAATAAAAAACGGTTGCTTTCAATAAGAAAGCAACCGTTTTTTATTTTATTGGTTTTACAGATTCACGTTCAACAAGTTTGTATGGCAATTTTATCTTCTTATTTGATTTGTGATCATTCTGAATATTTTTGATAAGTTCTTCAACAACTGTTCTTCCGATTTCATAACAAGGCTGCTCAATTGTAGTAATTCCAGGTGTATACATACTACTGAGAAGAATATTATCAAAACCGCATACTGAAATATCTTCACCTATTTTGTATCCCTCATGCAATGCCTGTTTTACAACGCTTACAGCAAGTATATCGGAAATGCAGAATATAGCTGTAGGAGGTTCAGGAAGTGATTTGAAATATTCAAAAGCCATAGCACCATGCTGAAAATCATAAGTTCCTCTGTAAACATATTTTTCATCAAAATCGATGCCATTTTCTGCAAGAGCACGCATATATCCATGTTCACGGTCAGCAGAGGAAAGGGCCTTTACATTTGTAGAAACCATACCTATTTTCTTGTGCCCATTCTTGATAATATTGTTTACAGCCGTATATGCGCCGCCTTCATCATCAACCGTAACAGTGAGCACATCTGCACCTTCAACACGTTCACAACAAAGGGCTATATAGTGTTTTTGATTAAGTTCAGTTAATTTTTCAACATCAAGCTGTGTTCCTAAAAGTATAGCAGCATCTACAGTTCTGTTAAAAACCATATTCAAAAGACGTACCTCAACGCTGTATGTACTGTTGGAAGTACTGAGAAGAATGTCATATCCGTAGTCAGATGCTGCAGTTTGCATACCACGAATAATATCACTGTAGAAAGTTTGCTCAGTTGAAGGAATAATTGCAAGAATTACATTTGTTTCACATTTTCTGAGATTTCTGCCAAGAAAATTCGGGCTGTATCCCAACTTTTCAATAGCGTTATTAACCTGCTCAGTTGCTGAAGCTGAAACTGTGGCACTATTATTGAGAACACGGGAAACTGTTGCTACCGACACGCCTGCTGCTTTAGCAACGTCTTTGATTGTAACATTCATAACTATCGTAAATGCTTGAAAAGCAATCCTTTCATAAATTTATGTAAACGATATCCTAATAATAATTTTATAACAATTTTCCCGTAATTTCAATAGACAATATATATAAAAAAAACAGGTATAGTTTTACAATATCTTTTCTTCGGAAGTAAGTTCACGATTATCTTTGACAGACTTTTGCTTAAGTTGGCTGCGTTTGTTTACGTTCTTTTCGTCGAAAAAATTAAAAATACACAAAGCCAATAACAGTAATGTCACAATAACTGTAATTAAATGTCTTTCTGCAAGAAATTCTGTCTTTGATTTATCAAGTGCTGTACTTGGAATGGCATAGAGTTCAGATACAGTGTATATGTAAAAGATGCTTCCGATAATGTTCATAATAAGTGGGAGCCATACTTTTTTGAAAAGCGCAATAATTGTTGCAGTAATAAGAAGCACAGAGCTTACGAATAAGCTTGTACCCATTGAATTGAATAAATCAATATTTTCCTGATTTTCTACCTCAATAAGGCAACAGAATGCATATCCTGCTGAAATGTTTATAAAACCACAGATAATAATAACTGCAGCAATAGTAAGTACAACTGTTATGTTACGTAATGTATTCATAATTTGATTTTTGCTGAACAGCAAATTCTCCTTCCTGAAATATAGTAATATTATATCAAAATAACATGTGTATTTCAAGTGTAAAATAAATTTCTATTTTCGACAATTTATTTTAATCTTTGGGTTTAAAATAATGAAGTAATAAACACTGATAAAAAAAGCTGTACTGTAAATATTAATAAAGCAACCGGGTGTATTTTTACGGGAAGGAGAGTTTTATTTATATAAAACAAAAATAAAAGATGAAAAAAATAGTAAAATATTCATTGTCATTGATAAATATTTTCTTGTTGTTAGTTTTGGTTGTTATAATATATTATAACAATGTTCTTCCGAATAATTACTATATTACCGCAGGAAGTACACTAAAATTATCTGAAATTATTAAAACTATTCCATGTTCGGCAAACATTACTACTGATAAAAATATTTCAATACAAAAGGCTGAATTGAAGCTTCTGGGCTTGATACCTATCAAAACTGTAAATATACAGGAGGTCAATGAACCTGTTTTAATACCATGTGGAACACCATTCGGAATAAAATTACTTACTGATGGAGTAATAGTAGTAGAAGTAAGCAGCTTTGAAGGGGATAATGGAATAAAATCACCTGCATATGAATCTGGAGTAAAAACAGGTGATATCATAAAAACTATTAATGGCAAAAAAGTTCATTCCAATGAAGAAATAGGAAAAATAATTTCAGAAAGTGAAGGCAATATGCTTGAATTTGTAATAATCAGAAATAATCAGGAAATCAGTATTGATATTGAACCGGAATACTGTTCAACAGATGCCTCTTATCGTATTGGACTTTGGGTAAGAGATAGTTCTGCAGGGATAGGTACAATGACTTTTTACAATCCTGAAACAGGAGTTTTTGCTGGACTTGGTCATCCTGTATGTGATGTGGATACTGGAGAAATACTTCCATTGCTTAAGGGAGAGGTAGTTGAAGTAAATATAAACGGTGTGAAAAAAGGTAAAGCGGGTTATCCTGGGGAACTTCTTGGTAGTTTTACGTCAAATTCAGCAGTAGGAACCCTTGAAATGAACAGTATGAACGGATTATATGGACATGTATCTGAAATAAATGTTACTAATAAAGGCATCCCTTTAGCAATGAAACATGAAATAAGAACTGGTAAAGCATATATTTATACCACCATAGATGGCAATAAAGCTGAAAAATATGAAATAACAATAGAAAAAATAGATCTGAATGAGTCAGAAAACTGTAAGAATATGATAATTAAGGTTGTTGATGAAAAATTGTTGGAGCAAACAGGTGGAATAGTACAAGGAATGAGCGGAAGTCCGATTATACAGAATGATAAGCTTGTTGGAGCTGTTACTCATGTTTTTGTAAATAATCCAACAAAGGGATATGCAATTTTTGCAGATACCATGTATGACTGTTCTTTGAAAGTCATAAACAATGAGTGCGCAGCATAAAATATATCATATATAATTTCGGGTAAGCTGTTTAGAATCAGCTTATCCGAAAAAAATATAAAAAAATTCTAAAAAGGTATTGACAAATCAGAATTAATAGTGTATAATAAACATCGTCGTTGAGAAAGCGGCGTAACAGTTGAAACGTGGGAGCATAGCTCAGCTGGGAGAGCACCTGCCTTGCAAGCAGGATGTCGAGAGTTCGATCCTCTCTGGTTCCACCAAAGAGATTTAGTAATTACTCTATAACATAAATTACTTGGTGCCGTATGCGGGATGTGGTTTAACCCACATCTACTACATATCCGCGATTGACGCAACTGGCAGCGTGTCTCCCTTACAAGGAGGAAGTTGTAGGTTCGAGTCCTACATTGCGGACCAGTGTCTCACTGACGTAAAAAAGTGTGTATCTACCGTTCGATATGTTAAGAGGAAAACGGGGTTCAGTCGTATGAGCCGCAAGATGACGACGGTATGGATTTGTGAGGTTTCCGACTCCTGAGAACTAAAACCCTCGAGTGACGCTGCTCGTGGTCCGGCCGGCCGCAAATGCGATTTTTACATAGATTAAAATAAAAATAAAAGAGGTTTGTAAATGATTGATTTTATTAAACAAACAATTGAAAATTCAGAATTATCTAATACCACATTAAAGCATTCAACAACAGGTGATGGTCGATTAGATTCGGCAGAATCTGAAATTATAGTGGTTAAACACTTAATAGACTTATTTTCTGGTACTGAAATAGAAGTAATTCCAGCTCCACGAGAACGTCATTGGTATGATATAATGCTTAAGTTTAAAGATGAGGTATATCCAGTTAATATTAAGATTACCTCAGGTACTTCAGCTGATAATATTAGTTCAAAATTAGGAGTATTTTATACTCTTACAGGTATAGACCCTGAGACTATATCGGGTTTAACTCGATGGTCTTCATATAATCAATTGTTGGTAGATAATCTTAAACCTACTACCACAACTAATTATTATTTTATTGTTTATTTTAAAGAGCAAGAAAAGTTTTTATTTACATCTTTAAAGCATTTAGATAAGTTGGTTGCTAATGGCAACAATTTACCATTTCAATGTAATTGGTCTGATAATTTAAATAATACTCAACGTTCTGAAGAAGAACAATTAAAATATTTAATGCAAACTTATTTTGACTCTTGGTTGAAAAAAACAGGAGGATTTGAACCTTTATTACAATGGAAGGAGATACAAAATGAAAACTAAAGAAAATATGGGTTAGTTTTTTACCCCCAAGCATATAGTTACTAATATGGTGCAACTTATAGAAAATCAAGGTATAATACTTGAACCCTCTTGCGGTCCAGGTGCGTTTTTAGAACAATTACCTGAAACTGCAATCGGTATTGAATTAGATGCTTCGGTTGCGCATCCAAAGGCAAAAATTATGGATTTTTTTGATTATACTACAAAAGTGGATACTATTATTGGTAATCCACCTTATGTACGTTATCAAGATATTTATTCCTCTACTAAAGCCAAATTACCACAAGGTTTTGATAATCGTAGTAATTTGTATTTATTTTTTATAGAACACAGTATCAATTTATTAAATGAAAATGGGGAAATAATTTTTATTATACCTCGTGATTTTATTAAAACCACTAGTGCTCTTAAACTTAATGCTAGATTATATAACGAGGGCGGATTTACCTATTGGAAAGAATATGGTGATGAAAAAATATTTGAAGACGCTTCTCCTAATGTAGCAATTTTTAGATGGGTAAAAGGTGGAACACATACAATACCAGTATCTTATTATAATGGATATCTTACTTTTTCAGATGCTGTACAAAACAATAAAACAAAAATATATTTAAATACACTTTTTGATATACAGGTTGGAGGGGCTAGTGGTGCTAATAATGTATTTATTGAAGATACTGGTAATATTGACTTAGTAGTTTCTACAACAAAATCAACAGGTGTCACCAAAAAGGCTCATTATGTAGAAGCCCCAACTGATTATTTAAATCAATACAAAAGTGAATTAATGGCTCGACGTATAAAAAGATTTAATGAAAATAATTGGTGGGAGTGGGGTCGTAAAATTCGACATATAGATGGTCCAAAGATATATGTAAATAATAAAACCAGAGATTTGCAACCATTTTTTACCAATGAAAGTGGTTGGCACGATGGTTCTGTTTTAGCACTTATTCCTAAAAAAAATAATACTTATGATATTAACACTTTAATTGCCATATTAAACAATTCCGACTGGGAAGCTCAAGGTTTTTTAGTTGGAGGACGATTAATATTTGGACAA
>JAZUSM010000007.1:0-12506 GCA_045606725.1 Oscillospiraceae bacterium
AAAACTTCTAATGTAATTTTCTAAATGGGGCTTTAGCCCCATTTAGAAAATTAGACTAAAAGTCTTTGGAAAGGGGTCTGGGGAATAACCTTTCCTCAGAAAGGTTTTCCCCAGTGGGTTCCCACAATCCCCGCTAAATTACAATTTATCGTTTAACTGAACATTTCAGCAGATGTTATTGAAAAACACGTCACAAACAACTTAAAGCCACTTTTGACTAAACATCAAAAGTGGCTTTATTGTACTTTTTATCGCTATTAACTATGTTCTTTACTTCTGTGCTGTTGCAACAAAGATATCGTAGATAGCTCTGATTGCAGGCTCGAAATCCTCGTTTGTAACGCCGATGATGATATTAAGCTCGGAAGAACCCTGGTCAATCATTTTTACGTTGATTTTTGCGTGTGCAAGTGCGGAGAAAATTCTGCCGGCTGTACCGCGTGCCTTTCTCATGGAGCGACCAACAACTGCAATAAGTGCAAGGTCATCTTCAACGTCCATATGGTCAGGGTGAACACGGAATTTGATTTCGTCGAGAACGCTCTGCTGAACAGGCTTGAAAGCGTCTGTGTTTACGATAACGCTCATTGTGTCGATACCTGATGGCATATGCTCGAAGTTCATACCGTTCTTTTCAAGGGCACGGAGCACGTTTCTGCCGAAGCCCTGCTCGCTGTTCATCATATCCTTTTCGATATTGATTACAGAGAAGCCCTTCTTGCCTGCGATACCTGTAATAACGTACTCGCTTGTTTCGTCGGACTCAGCAACAATCATTGTACCTCTGTCCATCGGACGGTTTGTATTCTTTATATTGATTGGAATACCTGCCTTACGAACAGGGAAAATAGCGTCTTCGTGAAGAACACCTGCGCCCATGTAAGCAAGCTCACGAAGCTCACGGTATGTGATTGTCTTGATTGGTTCAGGATTTTCAACAATTCTCGGGTCGCAGATAAGGAAGCCTGAAACGTCAGTCCAGTTCTCGTAAATTTCAGCGTTTGCTGCACTTGCAACGATAGAACCTGTTACGTCAGAACCGCCTCTGGAGAATGTACGGATTGTATCGTTAGGCATTGAGCCGTAGAAGCCAGGAATTACAGCGTACTCGGACTTTGCAAGTCTTGGACGGAGGAGGGAAAGTGTCTTTTCAAGGTCAAACACACCATTTTCAGCAAACTTGATATAGCCTGCAGGGTCAATGAAATCGAACTTGAGAAAAGCAGCGAGAACGATGCTGTTGAGGTATTCGCCTCTTGACGCAGCATAGTCACGGCCTGCACGGTGCTCGAAAGCATTCTTGATTTTTGTGAATTCCTTTTCGAGGGAAATATCAAGACCAAGCTCGGAAATGATGCCGTTGTAACGTTCCTCGATTGCAGCAAATTCAGCAGCAAAGTCGCCGCCGTCAGCAGCCTTTGCGTAACATGCATAAAGCATATCGGTAACCTTGATATCCTCGCTGAAGCGCTTACCAGGTGCGGAAGCAACCACGAAACGTCTGTCGGGGTCAGCAAGAACAATATCTGCAACCTTTCTGAACTGATTAGCGTCAGCAAGAGAGCTTCCGCCGAACTTAACAACCTTGATACCCATAGAAAAAACAACCTTTCAAATTTAAGAGTGTGAAGAGTGGGGTGTGGAGTGTAAATAACAAATAAAATTGTTCAGAAGAGTTATTATGAACACCTATAACTCCTCACTCCAAACTCCTGCCTCAGTTAAATACTATTATAAATAATTTCCCCCATTAAATCAATAGGTATATAAAACAAAAATATCAGCGGAAATAGTGTCCGTTTGTGAAAAACGACTGTGTTTATACGGTGGACAAGATAGTAGATGACCCGTCCTTGTTCTTTGCCACGCTTATTCCGCAGGGGATAACAGATTTAAGCTCGCTGACATGCGAAATTATACCGATTGTACTTCTTTCGCTTGTTAATCCGCAGAGTATACCCACAGCCTCACGAAGCAGGCCCGTATCCAGTGAACCAAATCCCTCATCGATGAACATTGCTTCGATTTTTATTCCGCCGCTTCTGCTTTGCGCAACGGAGGAAAGTCCCAGTGAAAGTGCAAGGGAAATCAGGAACTTTTCGCCGCCTGACAAGTCCTTTACGCTGTATTTTGCACTGCCGTCGGAGGTGATGTTTTCAACCTCAAGGTCAAGACCCTGCTTGGAGTTTGCCGCAAGGTCAGTCTTTATGCAAAGACGGAAGCGTCCGCCGTGAACACCCGAAAGAATGGAGTTGGCTTCCTCAACCACAAGTCCGAGAATTATTCCGAGAATGTAGCGTGTGAAAGAGATACCCTTGCTGCCAACCATGAATTTTGCATAATTTGAAAGCTTGTCGTATTCTTCACGCCGCTTTTCACTTTCAGCAAACTGTGCAGAGCAATCCTCGATAAGCTTTTTAAGGCGCTTCGACTTCTGGTCGGCAAGAGAAAGCCTTGCTGAAAGGTCGGCAAATTCCGTCTGTACGTCCTCGGCTTCCTGCCTGAGCAAATCAAGAGCAGGCTTTTCCTTGCCGTCAAGGTCTTTTTTCAGCTGTGTAAGCTGTTCTTCAAGCGAATGACGGGCAAGGTCATATTGCTCAGACTCTGCGGAATATTCAGCGGCGGTGCTGTCGGAAAGAAGCGCTTTTTTGTAATCCTCATCAGACGGGAAGCCTGCTTGAGAAAGCTTTACAGTAAATGCTTTGTTTGCGTTTTCACTGTTTTTCTGTGCCGCAAGAAATTCCTCCTCCGCCTGCATAAGTGCCGCAGAGGTTTCGATTTTGCGTACTTCCGCGGATTTCATTGCCTCGTCGAATACTGATTTTTCTTTTTCAAATCTATCGGTTTCAGCCTTAATCCGCGCAACTCCCGCTTTGTATGAAGCAATATCGGGGAAACGCTTGTCAAGCTGACTTCGGAGCGTTTCTGCCTCTGCTTCGGCGGCGGAAACTTCACCCTGAAGCGATGCCTTGCGCTGAACCGCTTCGGAAGCTTTGTTTTTCACATTCTCAAGATGTGCCGCAAGCTGCGAAATACGCTGTCGGATTTCAGGAAGAAGTCCATTTTTCTTCTGCGCAGTTTCAGCTTCTTCGGCCACTCTTTTCAGCTCATCTGACGAATAGCCGCAGTCCTCGATGATTTTCAGCATATTGTCGATATGCTCATTTGCAGCAGGAATTCTCGCTTCCTGTGCGGCGGCTTCATTGTGTTTATCCGAAGCTGCCTTGTATGCGGACTCGAAAGCTGTCTTTGCGCTTTTTACCGCTTCGGCAGTAACTGCATTACCTGAATTTTTCGCAGGACACGGGTGCGACGTACTGCCACAGACAGGACAAGGCGTACCCTCTTTCAGCGACGAGGAAAGCTCGGCGGCGGTGTTTGTTATAAAATCGGCGTAAAGCCTGTCGTAGTTTTTTTCTGCGTCTGCCCTGTTTTTGTCAAGCACAGCCGCTTCATTTTTCAGCCGTGCGACGTTGTTTCGTATATCCTCAAGGGCACGGTCATAAATAAGCAGCTTCTTTTCAGCCTCAGCGCCGCTTTCAAGCGCCTTTTTTCTGCTGAGCAAATCGGGCAGCGCCGCTGTATACTTGTCACGGATTTCCGTCTGCTGCGCTTCAAGCTTTTCAAGGTCAGCCGTTGTTTTCTTCTCAGACTCAGCGAGCAGCAGACTGCTTCTTTCAGCGTCTGCAAGCTCTCTCGCAAGCCTGCTTCTGCGGCTTTCGGCGGCGGTGATTTTATCGTAGATATCTGCAAGTCCCGTCAGCACTGCAAGCTCGGAAAGCCTTGCTTTGTACAGCTTTTCCGCCTCAGCAACAGCCTTGCCTTTTTCGGAAATTGCGTTGTAATTCAATACCGCATCTTCTGCTGCCTGCTTTGCGGAGGAAAGCTGTAATTTTCTGCTGTTGAAAGACTCAGCGGCGGTTATCATTTCAACATACTCGGGACGAAGCTTTCCAGCCTCTGCATTTTTTGCAAGAGCAGATTTGATAAAAACAATTCTTTCCGTAAGCTTGTCAAGGTCGGAAAGCTTCTTTTCCGTTTCCTCTGCGGAAGAAAATTTTCCTGTAAGCACCTCAGCGGCTGTAAGCTTTTCACGGGTTTCGGAAAGCCTTTTCTTAGCTTCCTCCGCTGTCGGCGCAAGGGCTGTCCTTTCCGCTTCAAGCTTTTCAGCTTCCTGTCTGAGTCCGTCAATGCTTTCTGCATTTTCCGCCGCAAGCACGGCTTTCAATGCGGTGTCACTGTGCTCAATTTCGTTTTTCATTGCATTTGCCTTTTCGGCAAGTTTTGCGGAAATTTTGGAATACTTGTCTGCGGCAAAAAGCGTCGAAAGTGTGTTTTCCTTATCCTCGCTCTTTGATGTAAGCAGACGCTCAAACTGACCCTGTGGAAGAATTACAACCTGTCTGAACTGGTCTGCGTCAAGTCCCGTAATCCGCTTCGCTTCGTCGTTTACCTTTGTAAAGGTCGGGTTTTCAAATATTGCGCGGAACTGTCCCTCTGCTTCCTCATATATGAAGCAGTCCTGCTTGCTTTCTTCCTTTCTGTTTCGGGGTGTAATGCGGATTGTTCTTGTAAATTTGTAGAGTCTGCCTCCCGAACGGAAAGTGAACTCCACCTCTGTAGGAAGATTTTCCGCAGCAGGAAGTGCGCATCGGAAAGTTGAACGGCTGTCGCCGCTTGACCTGCCGTAAAGTGCGTACATCATAGCGTCAAGAATTGCCGTCTTGCCTGAACCTGTTGCACCATGAATAAGAAACAGGCTGTTCAGCTTTTCAAAGTTTATTTCAACAGCGTCCGCATAGGAAGCACACGCCTGCATTTTCAGCTTTACGGGAAGCATACTGACCCTCCTTGCTTTTTACATATTGCCTGTAATGTTCATGAGAATTGCTGTGACAGCAATCGGACAGGTTTCACACCGCAGAATTCTTTCTCCGAGCCATATCTGAGTTGCGCCTGCATTTTCGGCAGCCTCCGCTTCGGCACGTTCAAAGCCGCCCTCAGAACCAATCATCACAGAAATTGATTTTGCCTCGGCAACAGGCATTGACGAAAGCTTTTCGCCGCCGTTTTCATAGCAGAAAAGCTTCAGCTCGGATTTTTTCATATCTTCAAGAGCCTGCTTCATAGTCATAAGCGGAGCAATTTCGGGGATTATTCCCCTGCCTGACTGCTTAGCCGCTTCCTCGGCAATTTTCTGCATACGTTCCTGCTTTTTACGGTAGGATTTTTCGTCGGGACGTGCAATACAGCGTGACGAAATAAACGGAACAATTCTTGTTATACCAAGCTCCGTTGTTTTCTGAATAATCAGTTCAAGCTTGTCCTGCTTGGGGTACGCCTGATAAAGGGTAATCTGAACGGATGGCTCACTTCTGCTTGCTTCCGTGCTTACAACCCTGCACATAACCTCGCTTTCGGTAATGCTTTCGATTACGCAGTTGTAGTCCGTACCGCTGTGGCAGAAGGTGATTTCCTCACCCTTTTTCATTCTCAGCGAATAGCCGATATGGCGTGCATCGCTTCCTGTAACGGTTATGAAATCCGACGCAGGTGCATCGGTGAAAAATCTTGGCATAGAAACAGCTCCTCGAATTTAATCTATCAGAATTATTATACTATTTTTGCACGGCTTAGTCAATTGCATAAAAATACAGGGTATCGGAAAAACCGATACCCTGATTGATTCAGTTGGTATTCATAAGGGTAAGAATAATCTTCTGACGTGTTACAATTCCTATAAAAAAGCCTCTGTCGTCGGTAACGGGAATAAAGCTTTGCTGAACGGCACGCTTGAGAAGTTCATCCATAGTGATATAGATATTTGCTGACGGATTGAACTCGGGACGGATAATATCCGAAATGAGCATATCTTCCATAGCTTCAATACTGTTGGTTTCCCAGTCCAGCATATTCCAGAGGAAGTCACCCTCGCTTACCGTACCCACATACATACCGTCCTTACTGAGGACAGGAATAGCGGTATATCCGTGAGCCTTCATTTTTTCAAGCCCCTGACGAACAGTACAGTTGTCAAAAATGTATGCTGAATTATCTTTTGGAATAAGCAGTGAAATAATGTTCATGTGTGTCCTCCCTGAATTGTTTTGATTATAATGATGGGTAGCGGTACTCCTTGACTATAAAGCCACCGTCGGCAAGCTCAATTGTAAAATCACCGCCGTCAACGTATCCTGAAAAAACAAAATTATCGTCAAAGGTTTCCTGTCTTGTGTGGTAGGTGATAGTGCTGCCGTTCTGCTCCCAGTTTGTGATAGTAAGCTTACCCAGGTTAGGATTCATTCCTCCGTCGCCTAAAAGCATATAAAGCTCGCCGTCAATATCACGGTATTTCTGAGGAGCACTGCGGAACATTCCGTCAACAAGCTTTATATCAAAGTATCTGCTTACGTAAGCCCTGAATTCGTCAACTGTTGAAAATCTCGGGTCAGCAGCCTTGAAGAAATACTGGCTTTCTCCCGAATTTGAGTCGGGAACCTCCACATAATTTTCATAGTCGGTAACGTTCAGGCTTGTTGCAATGAAATACTTATAGATGTCACCTGCGATTGCATGAGCAGCATAGCCGTAGTAAAGAGCATTGTCAACAGAAGATACATCCTCATACGCTCTGCGCATAGTCATGTCATTGTAGTTTATGGTATAGGTTACAACCTTTGCATAAAGGCTTCCGTCCTCGTTCATTATAACTTCAGGCTCAGGCATGAACTTGTCAGGCTCGGTATGGTAAAGATAGCTGTCGGGGATATACTTCATAGGCTCAAGCAGGTCACTCTCGCTGCCGTCGCCGATTGTATCGTACACCTCAACTTCCACAAGTCGGTTATCGAGGATTGAATAGAGTCTGCTGACAGTATACGGCAGGGTTTCGTCCTCAAAGGTGCTGAGATAGAAGTCGATTTTCAGCAGGTCGGGAACTGACGTATCATCATTTCTGATTATTGTGCAGACCTGACTTGCCTGCTGCTGTGTATACGGAAGCATTACCATATATCCGCTTGGAGGAGTAACACTGAATGTGGAGAATCCGAACTGGTTATCCTCAACGGTAAGGGTCAGACCCGTTGTTGTTTCGTCAGGGACAACGGTTATCATATAGTTGTTTCCGTAAACTGAAAAATCATAGGTATAGGAGGAGAAAGGCTCATTATAGACTTCAGCGTCATAGGTTGCTGTAAGAGCATACTGATTATTCATGACAAGATTTTCAGAAGCTTCAGTCTGTGTTGTTTCATTTATTACCTCAGCCGCAGGTGCACTTGATTCGGCACTGCATCCGCTGAGTGCAACAGCTGAACACAGCAATGCGGCAGCAAAGACTTTTTTCATTCCTGTCATATTATGTTCCTCCTTTCGGGTGTAATTGTTTTCATTATATAGATTATACCATCATCCGAAGACAAATTCAATTACATTTCCGTTACAGTTTGATTACCGTACAGGTACAAAAATGTCGAATAAGGCGTATCTCTTGACAAAGAGTAAACAATGTACTATAATACTATTAAAAAATTGCTAAGGAAAAAATTATATGGATTATACAAATACACCTCAGGTGTCAGTAATTCCCGACGCTAAGGAAAAGCGTGCCATTCGACTGCGTTACAACAAGGTGGGGCTTGTGCTTATTATCAACACCCTTCTGTTCAACGGACTTGCGTGGGCAATAAGGGTTGTTCTTGAAGCGGTGTTCGGTGACGCTATCTGGAATGATTTTACAAGGGTGCTTTACTCCTGCGGAATGCCTATAATTGCTGAGGTTACCTCTATAATTATCGGAATAAAGCTTATGAAGCTTGACTTCAGACCTATGTTTACCCGTGATGGTTACACAGGCGGAACGGTAGCAAAGCTTATTACCCTTTCAATCGGGCTTCAGACTGCGGCAGCCTACATTGCGGCTTTCATCGGAACAATTCTCGGATTTTTCGGTCTTGAGGGTGAAACTGCCGACCTGAGTGCAACAACCTCACTGCCTGCAAATCTGATAATGTATTTTTACGCTTGTCTGCTTGGACCCGTACTGGAGGAGCTTCTTTACCGAGGCGTAATTCTTCAGTCAATGAGAAAATACAACGAACGGTTTGCAATATTCCTTTCAGCCGCAGTATTCGGGCTTATGCACCAGAATTATCAGCAGGCTGTTCTCGGCTTTCTGGTTGGAATTCCTCTTGCGGTTGTCACAATCAAAAGCGGTTCGATTGTTCCTGCAATATTTACCCACATTTTCCTCAACACACTCGGAACAATTTTCAACTGCTGGATACAGTATTCCGCACCTGAACTTTTTGAACAGATTGCAAGCGGCGATGTAATGTCTGCCGTTGACATGATAACTCCCGAAGCGATGATTCCGATTATTGCAACCTTTGTGTTCCGTATGGGCTTTATGCTTGCGGCGCTTATTGTGGGAATTATTGTTCTTGTAAAAGGCAGGAACATGAAAAGACCTACCCCTGCCGGAAAAGCAAGGACTTTGCCGATATTTGTAACATCAATAAGCTGGTGGATTATGTTTGCGGCCTATGCTTATTACAATTTTGTATATCCATTCATGTGAAACAAACTCCGTTGTCATTCCGATATGACAACGGAGTATTTTTATTATAATGTAACAGGGTCCTTGTTGTCAGCAACAAAGAAAATTGCAAGAGTACCTGCTCCTGTGTGAGAACCGATTACAGCACCTATATCGCCGTAACGCACCCTCTTTACATCAGGCATAAGCTTCTTTACATAATTTCCCAGATATTCAGCGTCCTCAAGGCAATCGGCATGATTGATGAAAATTTCCTCGTTTGCACCAGGAATATATTTTTTCTTCATCTGCTTTGCAATTGACTCGATAGCAGCCTTTCTTCCTCTCATTTTTCCATAAGGAATAAGCTTGCCTTCGTTATTGACATGGATAAGAGGTTTGATACCAAGCATGCCGCCTACCACAGCAGAAACCTTGGAAACACGTCCGCCTCGGTGGAGGTGGTTAAGGTCATCGGCAACAACAAAATGAGCAATCTTGTTTTTTGTTTCCTCTGCATAAGAAACAAGCTTGTCAAGGGAATATCCGTCATTGTATTTTCTTACGCACATATCAAGAAGCAGACCCTCGCCTCCGCATGCAGCGGCAGAGTCAACACACTTTACCTTACGGTCAGGATATTTTTCCATAATATCGCCTGCAGCAAGCGTTGATGTATGGAAAGAGCCGCTGAGTGCCGAAGAAAATGACAGATAGAATACATCCTTTCCCTGGCTGACAACGCTTTCAAACAGGTTGAATAAATCCTCATAGGAAGCCTGTGAAGTTTTAGGCATACTTCCGTTTCTGATTTTATCATAGAAGGTCTTTATGTCTATGCCGTCCTCGGCATACTGAACATACTCCTTATTGTCCATGATATAGTGCAGTGCAGCATAAGGGATATTATTTTCTTTATAATACTCAACACCCATATCGGTTGTGGTATCGGTAACAATTACATAATCACGGTTTTCCATAAGCGTTCCCTTTCAAACTTTAATACATAGATATTATACACCATTACAAAAAACATGTCAATAGAGCTGTTGAATTTTGTGCGTTATGCACCATAATTCGACAAAAATTATAGTAATGATATAAGATTAAAGTTATCGACAAAAAACGGCTCCGTATGAAATTACAGAACCGTAAATTTTATATAACTTCTTTAAGTATCAGATAAGCAACCGTAGCAAGGGATTTTGCTTCAACATAATTATGGTCAACAACAAAATCACCCTCGTCAAGCATACGCTTGATTTCAGCAATACGCTCAAAGCCTGCAACAGCACCCTGCATATCGGGAATTACAAAATAGGATTTCTGCATGATATGGCGGATTTCCGTTCTTATTCCCAGCGGAATAGGTACAGCTGTTTCGCTTGTTTCAAAGGTATATTCCTCAAGCTGTTCAAGAGGCAGACTTGTATCAATCTTTGAAGCAATATCCTCAGCTGCCTGTCTGCCGAAAACAAGTGCTTCAAGCAGAGAATTGGACGCAAGGCGGTTATTGCCGTGAACACCTGTGTGACTGCATTCACCCACAGCATACAGACCGTCAACGGAGGTCATTGCCTTTGTATTGACATTGATACCGCCCATAAGGTAGTGCTGACAAGGATAAATCGGAATCATATCCTTGGTCATATCAATTCCCTGACTAAGCAGGTACTTGTAAATCATAGGGAAACGGTTTTTAAGGAAATCAGGGGACTTATGAGTAATATCGAGATAGAATTCGTCCGAGTCAAGCCGTCTGCCCTCGGTTACGATTGCGTGAGAAACAACATCTCTCGGAGCAAGTTCAAGACGCTCATCGTAATTCTGCATAAAGCGTTCCTTGTCCTTGTTGCGCAGATAAGCACCCTCACCTCTTACTGCCTCGGAAATAAGGAAGCACTCACGGGTATGCTTATTGTTGAATGCTGTAGGGTGGAACTGGATAAGGGACAGATTTTTGATATTTGCACCCATTTCGTGTGCAAGGGCAATTCCGTCACCTGTAGCGATTGCGGAATTGGTTGTGAAGTCATAAACACGGCCGATTCCGCCTGTTGCCATTATGAAATAGCGGCTGTTGAAGGTCTGATGCTCCTCGTTGACGGAAATATCAGCAGAAAAGCCTGTGGAGGTTTTCTTCACCTTACAAAGGAGAGCGTTTTCGAGAATATCGATATTCGGCATTTTCTTCACGGTATCCTGAAGCTTTGTGGTAATTTCAAAGCCAGTGGAATCCTTGTGGTGGAAGATACGTCGGCGTGAATGTCCGCCCTCAAGTGTACGGTGGAGATTACCGTTTTCGTCCTTGTCGAAATCTACGCCGAGGGAAATAATCTTTTCGATTTCCTTTTCAGCCTCGGTAACAAGAATTTTCAGGCTGTCGGGGTTATTCTTGAATCCGCCTGCAATAAGGGTATCGTTTGTGTGCAGACGGGTGCTGTCGTCCTCAGGCTTGTAAACAGCGGCAATACCGCCCTGAGCGAGAGCAGAGTTACACAAAATAAGCTCACGCTTTGTAATCAGGAGCACCTTGAGGTTCTGCGGCAGGTTGATTGCGGAATACAGACCTCCGGCACCTGTACCTGCGATTATGACGTCATAGTTCTTTGACATAACAAATCCTTCTTTATATAAATGAATTTTCCTTGCATAATTACATACTTATTCCATTATATCACAGCTTTCGTCATAAATCAAGGATTGATATAATATTGACAAAGTACGCAGAAATTGCATGGAAGCAATTCAGCCGCCATGCAATTTCCGTGTACATATGATTTTCAAGAGATTTTGAGTGCCTGATAGATATCTGCGCCGTCGTCAAGCCTTCTGCAGAGAAAGCGGCGGCATTTTTCATAATTTGCAAAGGTACGCCTTGCACTTTCTTCACAGCCGTAAACCTTCCAGCAGCCGCAGAACTTGAAGTTTTCGCCCTTGTTCTCAATGAAGCCGACCACGTCCTCCAGCGGATAGTCAAGGAAAATGCCGATTTCGTGCGGGAAATCACTGCTTGAACGTATACGCCCGGAAAGGTAATCAAGACATCCGTCGATACTCATGCTTTCACTGTAACCGTACCGCATAAGCAATTCACGGGCTTTCGGGTCGGACAGACGTTTATTCATCAGCTTTTCATTGTAAACAAACAGCAATGTGCGGTTTCCGCAGCTGCAGAGGATTTTTGTTACAAGTCCCTTTGCCGCTGCCCTGCTGTTAAAGCTTTCCGCCTGTGCGTCAAGCGCATACTCAGCTGTCGGAAGCGAAACAAGGCTTCCGCATTTTATTCCAAGCAGAGTAGGTGCTGTGTGAAAAGCAAGCTTCTGACCGAATTTTCTGTTTTCAATTACTGACATAAAATCACCCCTTGCAATTAGCCATTGCTAACTCGCTGTTTTAAAAATAAGTGCAGCTTCAATGCTTCTGCACAGGATAAATCATATGCAATACTGTTCAAGGACGCTTTTCAGCGCCGATGCACTTGCACTGTGAATTCTTGCTACGGGAATATCATACTTCTGGGAACGCTGGTTGACACGATTGACCATTTTATGCGAGCAAGTGCTGGTGAATACAACCATCAGGTCAGGCATACCAAGCTTATTTTCAAAATCCGAGGGCATCTGCGTGAAAACCTTTGCCTTGCAGTTGTATTCCTTACAGATATCCTTATATCGTGTTGCCATACGGTCGTTACCGCCCACTACAACAACGCTCATATTATCAATCCTTTCATAATTTGCATCATATAGTTAGCTTTCGCTAACTATATTTTAACATAACTTTCCCCATTTGTCAAGGGGGTAAAAAAACGCCGCACAAATCCGTGAAATAGTCAATAGATAGTAGACATAAAAAAACCGGAGTTAAGCTGTCAGTTCAATGCGAAATTGAACTGGCGGCTTTCTGTTTAATTTACGAAGAGGTCTAATGAAATTAAAGTAATGAACAGTCTGAGAAATTACAG
>JAZUSM010000008.1:0-15945 GCA_045606725.1 Oscillospiraceae bacterium
GAATATCAAAGCTGTAATCTTCTCAAACCCTTGTAATCCAACTTCTCTTGGTGTTAAAAGGGAAGATGTAATCAAGCTTATTAAAAATGTGTACTGCCTTGTAATTATTGACGAAGCGTATATGGATTTCTGGGACCAGAGTATTCTTGATGAGGTTGAGAATTACGATAACTTGATTGTCCTTAAAACCTGTTCTAAAGCAATTGGTCTTGCAGGTATCAGAATGGGTTTTGCTGTTGCAGGTGAAATAATTACAACTGCACTCAGAAGTGTTAAATCACCATACAATACAGACTCAATTTCTCAGGCAATCTGCAAAACTGTTCTCAGTGAAAAGGAACTTCTCAAGAAATGTTGTGAAGAATTGGTGGAAAGCAGAAAAGCTTTACACAACGAGGTTTCTGCACTTGCAAGAAAATATGTGAAGCTTGAAAAGGTTTATGATTCCGTAACTAACTTTGTATTTATCAAAACAGCCTATGGTAAAGAAATCTATGAAAAGCTGCTTGAAAAGTCCATTGCAATTCGTTATATGGGCAATTACATTCGTATTACCGCAGGTACTAAAGAAGAAAATGAAGCTGTTGTCATGGCACTTGACGAAATCCTTGACAACATGACGAAAGGGGAATAAACGTGAGAACTGCTGAAATAACCAGAAAAACCAAAGAAACCGATATTGAAGTAAAGCTCAATCTTGACGGAAGCGGAAAAGTTGATATTTCAACAGGAATAGGTTTTTTCGACCATATGCTTACAGCGTTTGCTGTACATGGCAAAATGGACCTTACATTAAATGTACAGGGTGACCTCTATGTTGATGGACACCACACTGTTGAAGATACAGGAATAGTCCTCGGCACAGCCTTAAAGCAGGCTATAGGAGATATGAAAGGTATTACACGATATGGTACAGCCTTTATTCCAATGGACGAGGCACTTGGTTTCTGCTGTCTTGACATAAGCAACAGACCATTTCTGGTGTTTGACGCAGAATTCAGCGACGACAGAATAGGTGAGTTTGATACCTGTCTTACAGAGGAATTTTTCCGTGCTTTTGCTTTTAATGCAGGAATAACTCTCCATCTCAAATCTGAGTACGGTAAAAACGACCATCACATTGCAGAAGCATTGTTCAAAGCTTGTGCACATGCAATTAAGACAGCAAAATCCGTAACAGGAAACGAAATACTGTCAACAAAGGGAGTATTGTAATGATTGCCATTATAGATTACGGCGCAGGAAATATTTTCAGCGTAAAAAATGCCTTTGATTACCTTGGATACGAATGTAAGCTTACAAATTCCGAAGAAGAAATAAAAAAAGCTGACAGAATAATTCTCCCTGGTGTAGGCGCTTTTCCTGCCGCTATGAATATGCTTAACAACAGTGGACTTGTTCCTCTCATTCATGAGCAAACAAAAATCAAGCCATTTCTTGGTATTTGTCTTGGTATGCAGCTTATCTTTGAAAGAGGATACGAGTTTGAAGAATGTGACGGTCTGGGACTTATTCCAGGAGCTGTCAAGAAAATTGAAAGAACTGATATGCCAATTCCACATATGGGGTGGAATGAGTTGAAAATTCAGAATGAATGTCCGCTTTTCAAGGGACTTCCCGAAAATCCGTATGTGTATTTTGTACATTCCTATGCTGCTGAGTGTAACGATGATAACGTTGCCGCTTACTGTGATTACGGCGGAAAAGTTACTGCAATGGTGCAGGATAATAAGTATGTTTTCGGCGCACAGTTCCATCCCGAAAAGAGCGGTGAAGTTGGCTTGCAGATACTCAGAAACTTTGCAGAACTTAATTAAGGATAAGGTGATATAAATGTTAGCTAAAAGAATAATCCCTTGCCTTGATGTAAGAGATGGCAAGGTTGTTAAGGGCGTTAACTTTACAGGAATCAAAGAAGTTGGTGACCCTGTAGAATGCGCAATTGAATACAACAAGCAGGGCGCTGATGAACTTGTATTCTATGATATTACAGCTTCCCACGAGGGCAGAGGGGTAATGCTTGACGTCGTAAAAAGAACAGCAGAAAATGTTTTTGTACCACTTTGTGTAGGCGGCGGAATTTCAACGAATGAGGATTTCCGTGCTACACTCCGTGCAGGTGCAGATAAGGTTTCTATAAATTCTCAGGCTGTAAAGAATCCATCCCTAATTTCCGAAGCAGCTGAAATCTTCGGAAGCCAGTGCGTTGTTGTTGGTATCGACGCAAAGCGTGATGGTAAAGGCGGTTACGCTGTTTATATCAATGGCGGACGAATTGATATGGGTTTGCAACTTGGTGATTGGGTAAAGGAAATAGAACAGCGTGGTGCAGGTGAAATCTGCCTTAATTCAATTGACGCGGACGGCACTAAGGCCGGTTTTGATATTGAAATGCTTAATTATGTTTGTGAACGTGTTTCAATTCCTGTTATCGCAAGCGGCGGATGTGGCAAACTTTCTCACTTTACAGATGTTCTCCAGCAGACGAACTCATCTGCAGCACTTGCAGCTTCTTTGTTCCACTTCAAGGAACTTACTGTTGGTGAGGTAAAACAGGAACTTAACAAGCATAACATTCCCGTAAGAATGTATTGATGAAAGGAATAATAAAATGGGTATGATTGAAGAAACCAACGAGCTTATGCTTGATTGGGAAAAAATAAATGGCATATCAGCCGAAAACCACGTTATTCCTGTAGCTGTACAAAATATTCTTACAAAGGAAGTAATTCTTGTTGCATACACAAATGAAGAAGCATTAGAGGAGTCAATCCGTCTAAAAAAAGCAATCTTCTGGAGCACTTCAAGAAACAAGCTTTGGTTTAAGGGTGCTGAATCAGGGAATACATTTACACTTAATCATATTTATGTAAATTGTGAGCAGAATTCTCTCGTGTATCAAGTGACTCCTGATAAGGGAAATATTTGTCATACAAGCTATAACGGTGTTGCAAATAATTGTTATTATCGTGAACTTGATATGGAAACAATGAAGCTTATAAACTTAAATGAAAACAAATAGATAAATTATCTGTTGATAAGGAGAATTAATATGACAGTCTATGAAGAAATTTTTGAAGTAATCAAGCAGAGAAAAGCAGATTACGAAAACGGTACCGCTCAGGAAAATTCATATACCTGCTACCTCTTTGATAAGGGTGTTGATAAGATTTGTAAAAAAATCGGCGAGGAAGCTACCGAAACAGTTATTGCAGCTAAAAACGGTGACAATGACGAACTGAAAAATGAAATTAATGATTTACTTTATCATATCATGGTGCTTTGTGCAAATCAGGGACTCGAATGGTCAGAGATTGAAAAGGTACTTGACGAGAGAAATGAGAAAATAGGTAACCTCAAAACTTTCCATCAGGTTGATAAAAATACATGATATTGTAACTTTTTTTCCTCCTAGTGAATATTATGGTATTGAAGTTTCAATACTTTAATATTTTCATAGGAGGATTTTTATGAACGATAAAAATAACTGTTTCAAAGAAGCAGTTTGCATTGAAGTTCCTCGCGTATTTGACAGCTGTTCAGACCGTGATTGTATTTATGAACTTCCTGTTACACTCAGTGAAGATTCACCTGCAATTACAGATGAAATGAACATTGTAAGGAGCCGTTGTGTGGAAGTTGAAGCAACTTGTATTTCAGTTGATGCTGTTCCATTCAAGTCAGGTTACTATTCTGTCGATATTACTTATCGCTTTAAAATCACAGCCGAGGCTTTCAGCAAAACATTCTGTCAGCCTCAGTCAGGAACACTTCTCTGCGGTACTGCACTTTGGAACAAGCGTGTAATTCTTTACGGTGGCGAGGGAAATGCAAAGGTATTTACCAGTGATCAGGATCTTACTCCAACGCTTCCAGATACTTGTGATGGAGGTTTTTGTAACAGTAATAGTGCTGCGAGTATGCCTAAGGCAACAATTCATGTAGTTGACCCAATCGCTTTGGATGCAAAATTTATTTGTGTACCTTGCGGAATGAGCAAATGTATGCCGACTCCACCGCCTGTAAATTGTTGTTGTCCACCACCTTGTGACGGTAAGCAGTTTGAAAGGGTGCTTGCAGTTTCTCTTGGACTGTTTTCAATCATCCAGCTGTCAAGACCCGTTTCACTCATTGTACCTGCATATGATTATTGTATCCCATGCAAGGATTGCTCAGGTTCATCTGCTTCTGAAGCACCATGTGAGGTGTTTGATAGAATTGAATTTCCGACAGAACAGTTCTTCCCACAGCCTAACAGTGATGAAAATACCAAATGCTGTTGTAATGAAACTTCCGTCTGCTGTGATGACAATAAATAATAAGTATAAAGCAACTTTATGCTGTCAATGCAAATGCGTTGACAGCATTTGTTCTTTTCAAAAATCAGATTGCTGAATATTGACGAATAACTTAATTGATGATATAATAAATATATATGTGCTTAAGGAGCTAAAATATATGAGTCTGATAGTTATTGACGGTCTTGATGGGAGCGGAAAGACCACCCAGTTTGATATTATAAAAAATATTTTATCGGAGAGAATAGCTGTAAAAGCAATAAGTTTTCCCGATTATGAAAATCCGTCCTCATCATTGGTAAAGATGTATCTTAACGGCGAAATTTCAGAAAATGCTGCTGATGTAAATGCTTACGCAGCATCAAGTTTTTATGCTGTTGACCGATATGCAAATTATAAAATGGTATGGGAAGATAATTATAAAAACGGTGAGTTGATTTTTGCAAGCCGTTATGTTTCATCAAATGCAATACATCAGATGGTCAAGCTTCCTGAAAATGAATGGGATAATTATCTAGAATGGCTTTCTGACTATGAATATAATAAGCTTGGACTCCCAAAACCTGATCTGGTAATTTTTCTTGATGTACCTATTGAAATTTCCCAGAAGCTCATGTCGGGACGATATGACGGAGATGAAAGCAAAAAAGACATCCATGAGGCAAATGTTGAATATCTTTATTCATGTCGTAAATCTGCGCTTTTTGCAGCTGAAAGGTTAGGGTGGAAGGTTCTGGATTGCTGCAACGAAAACGGTTTGCTGCCGATTGAAACTGTTACAAATGAATTATTGAATATAATTAATGAGGTTATAGAGTAAATGCTTGATTATAAAGTTATAGAACTTTCTGACAGGATTTGGATAAATGAACTATTGAAAAAATCGGATTTCAGAGGGTGTGAATATAATTTTGCCAATAATTATGCATGGCACAGATTATATGATACAACTATATGCAGATATAAAGATTTCTATATTTCACGTTCAAAGAAGTATGGGCTTAGATATACATTTCCTGCTGGTGATGGAGATTATAAGGATTTATTTCTGACTTTAAAAAAAGATGCAGAAGAATCTGGTTCGCCGCTTATAATCGGTTCTGTAACGGATGAAAATCTTAAGCTTTTTGAAGAATTGTTTGAGGGGCAGTATGATGTTTCATGTGATGAATCATCATCGGATTATATATATGATGCTGAGAAGCTTAGAACTCTTTCAGGTAAAAAATATCATAAAAAGCGTAATCATCTTTCGAATTTTTACCGAAATAATTGGAAATATTCAGATATGACGGAAAAAGATTTTGATGAGTGCATAGAGTTTGCTGTAAAAAGTTACAATTCAAATCAATCCTATGATGATGAATCAAGTGTTGCAGAGCAATTTGCAATAAATGCATTTATGAATTATTATGACAAACTTGAACTTAAAGGCGGAGTAATTCGTGTTGATGGTAAAATTGAAGCCTTTACTATAGGTGACCCGATAAATTCTGATACATTTGATATTCATATTGAAAAAGCAAATTCAGCAATACAGGGCACATATGCCGCAATAAATAATGAATTTGCCAAATCTGCATCAAATGGATATGTATATATAAATAGGGAAGAAGATTTAGGCCTTGAAGGTTTGCGTAAATCCAAACGTTCATACTACCCAGTTATTATGCTAAGAAAAAATGTTATTACATTCAAATAATCAGGAGGTAAAAAAGATGATCTATGTTTTTCTTGCAAATGGTTTTGAAGAAACAGAAGCAATTGCTCCTATCGATATTCTCAGAAGATGTGAAAAAGAAGTTGTAACGGTTGGTATAGGAGATAATATTATTCGAAGTGCACATGGCATAAACGTTGTTACAGATACAGAGGATAAATTTGTTGAGTTAGATGAACGTGTCGAAATGATAGTTCTTCCTGGAGGAATGCCAGGAACAATAAATCTTGAAAAATCACCAGTTGTTCAGAAAGCGATAGATTTTTGCATTGAAAACAATAAATTAATCGGTGCAATTTGTGCTGCACCGTCTATTCTTGGTCATAAAGGCTTGTTGAAGGGGAAAAAAGCAGTTTGTTATACAGGTTTTGAACAACAGCTTGAAGGTGCAGAGGTTCTGGAGGAACCCGCTGTAATTGATGGAAATATTATTACAGCAAGAGGTGCAGGTGTTGCAGTTGAGTTTGGATTAAAGCTTGTTGAAGCACTTGTTTCAGAAGAACGTAGTAAAATTGTAGGAGATTCGCTTTTATGGACGAAAAAGTAAAGCACTTTGATATTCGTGTTCATAAGAAAGAATTAAGGGATAAGTATAAGCAGATACGACGAGATATGCCTGTTTCTGTCAAACAGGAACGTGATAACCAGATCTTTTCACGTCTTATTGATATGGAAGCATATAGAAAAAGCAAGCTTGTTCTTACTTATGTATCTACGGATATCGAAGTGGATACAATCAGATTCATTGAATATGCTTTAAAAGATAATAAAACAGTTGCAGTACCCAGATGTATTGATGGTACCAGAAATATGGATTTTTATATAATAAAATCTCTTGATGATTTGGAGTATGGTGCGTTTTCTGTTCTTGAACCTGTTCCTGAAAAATGTGTTAAGCTTGTTGAGTTCAATAATGCATTCTGTATTGTTCCGGCTTTGGTTTATGACAGTTATGGGTATCGTCTTGGGTATGGGAAAGGATATTATGATCGTTTCCTTTCTGCAAATACAAATATGTTCCGCGTAGGAATAGGTTATTGCTGTTGTATGGTAACAAAGCTTATTCATGGACGTTTTGATGTTGCTGTCAATACTGTTGTTACGGAAAAATATATTAAAAGATGTGACAAGGAAGAAGGTATTTAATGGAACAGAAGGAAAAAGAGTGTTTAGAGGATAATGTAAAGCTTGAGGATATTCTTAACAGTATGCCTGAGGAAGAAGCTGATGATTGCGGTAGCAGTTCTCCAGAATTGTTTGATAATACAGAAGAAATAGCTGAGTCGGAAAATGAATTGGAAAATAGTTCAGCGGAGTATCAGGAAAATGATATTGAATCTTGTGACGAAATAGAAGATTATCCTGAAGATGACGATGAAGATTACGAGGAAGTACGTCCTGTAAAAAAGAAAAAACGCAAAAAGCGCGGACATGGTCATATTATTTTCGGCTTGATTTTTAGTGTGATAATAATTTCAGTATCAATTCTTGCAGCAGCAGTTATACTTAAATGTGCAAAAGAATTTCTTGGCATAGGTAAATCAGATATTGAAATCGTTATTGATATACCAATGAATTCAAGTACTCTTGATATAGCAGAACAGTTGTATAACGAGGGTATTATTGCCGATACATCACTTTTCAGATTGTTTTCAAAGCTAAAAGGTGCAGATGGAACTTTTATCGCAGGTACTCATAAAGTTTCCCCGAAGATGGATTACAGTACACTTATTGAAATCCTACAGGAAGAATCAGAAAATAAAAGAGAAACTGCCGATGTAGTGTTCCCTGAAGGAATAACCCTTATGGATGCGGCTAAGCGCCTCGAAGAAAAGGGTGTATGTAATGCTGAAGAGTTTATTGATGCATTTAACAGTTCAGCATTTGGATTTGATTTTGAAGAAAAAGTCGTAATAAGTCCGATGAAATTCTATAAAATGGAGGGATACCTTTTTCCTGATACTTATCAGTTCTATCTTGAAGAGGACCCTAGGGTTGTTGCAAAAAAAATATGTAAAAATTTCGAAGCAAGAATAACACCTGACCTTTACGGAAGAATGGAAGACCTTGATATGGAACTTGAAGAAGTTCTTACGCTTGCTTCTATTGTTCAGGCTGAAGCAGCCAATACAAGGGATATGAAAAAGGTAGCATCTGTATTCTATAATCGACTTAATAATCCAAATGAATATCCTTTGCTTCAATCTGATCCTACAACGAATTATGTTGAGGAAGTGATCATTCCATATAGCAAGGTTCAGACTGAAAAAGTGAATATAGCTTATGATACTTATAAAGGTGCAGGTTTAACTCCCGGACCTATATGCAATCCGGGGTTGGATGCTATTGAAGCTGTTCTTTATCCTGAGGATACAGATTATTATTATTTCTGTTCCAATCTTGAAACAGGCGAGTTTTTCTATGCTGAAACCCTTGAAGAACATGAGCAGAATCTTGTGACAGCAGGACTTGTAAAATAATTACCGGAGGAAAAAAATGAATTTGAATAATCTGGAGGTACTTGCTCCCGCAGGTGATTTTGAAAGATTGTGCGCAGCACTTGATTATGGTGCTGACGCAGTTTACCTTGGTGGTCAAAGCTTTGGCATGAGAGCAGGACCTGCCAACTTTACATATGACTCACTTAAATCAGCAGTTGAACTTGCACATTCTAAAGGCGTTAAAATTTATCTTACCTGCAACACTCTTCCGAGAAACAATGAAATACCACAGTTTCAGCAGTTTATAGAAGAAGCTGTTGACTGTAAAGTGGATGCTGTTATTGTTGCTGATTTAGGACTGCTGTCACTTGTAAAAAAATATGCTCCTGATATGGAAGTGCATATGTCAACTCAAACAGGAATTGTAAATTATGTTACAGCAAATGAACTTTATAATATGGGTGTAAAACGTATAGTTGTAGCAAGAGAACTCTCACTTGATGAAATCGCGGAAATAAGAGCTAAAACACCTAATGATTTGGATATAGAAGCTTTTGTTCACGGAGCAATGTGTGTTTCATTTTCAGGTAGATGTCTTCTTTCACAGTATCTTGTGAATCGTGATGCAAACCGAGGTGAATGTGCTCAGCCTTGCAGATGGGGATATCATCTCATGGAAGAGAAACGTACAGATGAGTTTTATCCGATTTTTGAGGATGAAAAGGGTACATATATTCTTAATGCTAAGGATTTGTGCATGATAGAGCATTTGGACAAGCTTGCGCAAGCTGGTGTTACAAGTCTGAAAATAGAGGGCAGAGCTAAATCATCATATTATGTTTCCGTAGTTACAAATGCTTACAGAATGGCTGTTGATTTGCTGAAGAATAATCCTGCTGAATATAAGCTTCCTGAATGGGTGCGTGATGAGGTCTTTAAGGTAAGCCACAGAAAATATTGTACAGGCTTCTTTTTCGGACATCCTAAGGAGTGTCAGTATTATGAAAATAGTGGATATATCAGAGAATATGATGTTGTTGCAATTGTTGAAGAATGTAAAGATGGAACACTTTACGCGACACAGAGAAATAAATTCAATAAGGGCGATGAAATAGAAATTCTTGCACCTGGAGAGCATTATGATGTAATGACAATAAATCATATGTTCAATGAAAACGGTGAAGAAATAGAAAGTGCAAATCATGCTATGATGAAACTTTCTTTCCATTGTGAAAAAGTATATCCTAAGAATTCAATAATAAGAATAAAAAAATAACATAAATATCTCCTTTTGAAAATATTAATTTACAAAAGGAGATGTATTTATGTTTGAGTTGAGGTTTAAACGTGTGACTATAACGTTTGATTTCAGCTTTTTTGCAGTAATGTCATTGATGATGCTGTTTGAAAACAGTAAATATCTTTTAGTATGTTTTGTTGCATGTCTGTTGCATGAATCTGGGCATTTGATTGTGCTTTTATTGAATAAAGTTAAGTTGAACAAAGTATGCTTTTACGGTGCAGGTATAAAAATAATACCCGACAAGTTGTTTGACTTTACAAGCGACGAAACGAAGTTTGCTGTGCTTATAGCAGGATGCTTGCTTAATTTTATTACTTTTTTATTATTGAAAAGCAGCAGTAATACGTTACTTCGTATTTTTGCCTTGGTAAATGCAGGTATAGGAGCATTTAATATACTTCCACTTCATTTTCTGGACGGTGGGAAAATACTTGTTCTGATAATTCATAAATTATGTGATTACCGCAGAGCAATTCTTCTGGAGCAGTTTGTAAAATGGATTAATGTATTGCTGATAATAATTGTAATTATTTTATTTGCTGTTATCGGAAAAGAAAATATAACATTGTATGTGACACTGTGTTGTCTGTTATTTTCAGCATTAGCATACAGTTAATATATCGAAAGGAAGAAAAAATATGTTGAAGGAACAGATAGAAAGTCTGCTTCTGAAAGTTAAGTCACCATCAAGATATATAGGCGGTGAACTGAACAGCGTAGTAAAGGACAAATCAAAGGTCGATGTCAGATTTGCGTTTTGTTTTCCTGATTCTTACGATGTCGGAATGTCACACCTCGGCATGAAGATACTATATTCAATTAAGAATAAGCGCGAGAATTTCTGGTGTGAAAGAGTTTTTGCACCATGGCCTGATTTTGAAGCGCTTATGCGTGAGAATAATATTCCACTGTATGCCTTGGAAAGTCTTGATCCTGTAAAGGAATTTGATTTTATAGGGTTTACAATACAGTATGAATTATGTTATACCAATATATTAAATATGCTTGATTTGGCACAGCTTCCTGTAAAGGCTGAGGACCGTACAGATGATATGCCTATAATAGTAGCAGGAGGGCCCTGCGTATGTAATCCCGAACCTTTGGCTGATTTTATTGATCTGTTTATAATTGGTGAAGGGGAAGAGGTTAATCTTGAACTTATGGATTTGTATGCCAAAATGAAAAATAAAGGCTGTACAAAGCATGAATTCCTTGAAGCTGCTGCCCGAATAGATGGAATATATGTTCCAGCGTTTTATAATGTTGTGTACAATAATGACGGAACGATTGCTTCTGTTAAGCCTAACACTAGCAATGTACCTGCAACTGTAAGAAAGCGTATTATAAAGGATTTGGACAAGGTTTTCTATCCTGAAGAATTTGTTGTCCCGTATTGTGAAATTGTACATGACCGTGCCGTGGTAGAAGTCTTAAGGGGCTGTATACGTGGCTGTAGATTTTGTCAGGCAGGTTTTATATATCGTCCGTTCAGGGAAAAGACTTCCGATACAATATGCAGACAAACAAAGACTTTGTGTGAAAGCACTGGTTATGAAGAAGTTTCATTATCATCACTTAGTACAAGTGATCTGTCAGATATTGATGAGACACTTCGTCAGCTTTCTGAATATACAAGTGATGAAAAAATCAATCTTTCGCTTCCGTCTATGAGGATAGACAGATTCAGCAAAGAGCTTATGGAACAGATTCAGAAAGTACGCAAAAGTGGTCTTACATTTGCTCCCGAAGCTGGCACACAGCGTTTGCGTGACGTAATCAATAAAAATATTACTGAAGAAGAAATAATGCGTGCTTGTAAACTTGCTTTTGATGGAGGATATACAAGTGTAAAACTTTATTTTATGCTTGGACTTCCAACTGAAACAGATGAGGATATAAAGGGAATTGCTGAACTTGCCGAAAAGATTACTGATTTGTATTATCAGAATCCTAATCGTCAGCGCGGAAAGCATATACAAATTTCGATAAGTTGTGCAACTTTTGTGCCAAAGCCTTTTACACCCTTTGAATTTGAAGCACAGGCAACAAAAGAAGAAATTCAGCATAAACAAAAGCTTCTGCTTGATAGTATCCGTTCCAGAAAACGCATAAATGTAAGTTGGCATAATTATAAAGTAAGTATACTTGAAGCTGTTCTTGCAAAAGGGGACAGAAGATTGTGCGATGCGGTATATGAGGCTTGGAAATCAGGTTGTAAATTTGACGGTTGGGATGAGCATTACAAATTTGATGTTTGGATGCAGGTATTTGAAAAGCTTGGAACAGATTTAAGTTTTTATGCAAACAGATTGCGTCCTTATGATGAAATAATGCCATGGCAGCATCTTGATTATTATGTCACAAGAGATTTCCTTGTTAAGGAGAATAAACTCGCTCATGAAGAGAAGACAACGTTCAACTGCCGTGAAAAATGTACAGGTTGTGGTGTTGCAAAAGCTGTAGGAGGTGCTTGCTTTGGAAAAGATTAATCTCAGAGCAGTTTTTGAAAAAAGTGGGCGTGCAGTATTTATTTCTCACCTTGATTTGCTCAGAACAATGCAGAGAGCAATAAAACGCTCAGGAATTCCGGTTTGGTATTCGCAGGGGTTTAATCCCCATATATATCTTAACTTTCCACTTGCACTTTCTCTCGGTGTAACAAGTAAAACAGAGTTTATGGATTTTGCAATTACGGAAAAATGTGATACAAATATAATAACGGAAAAACTTAATGCGGTTATGCCTGAAGGACTGAAGATAATAAGCATTGCTGAGCCATTCTATGCAAATAAAGAAATAGGATTTGCGGAATACAGACTGGAATTCAGATCGGAAAAATCATCAGATTATATGCTTATGGCTCTTGACAATATGATTAATATGGATGCAATTGAAATTGACAAGCGTTCCAAAAGCAAAGGAACAGTAAAGGTTGACATAAAACCTCATATTGATATTCTTGATAAGAAAACAGAAGGAAATACGTTGATTGTTACATTAAGATTGCCTGCTGGATTAACTCTTAATATCAACTCAAATGTGTTTATAGATACGTTTGCTGATGTGTCTGCAATTAAGTTTAGCAATGTTTATGCAGAACGCACAAAAATCATTTGCAACAATGGTGAAAATTTTAAATAAATCACATTTCACAATTTTTTGTGCGAAAATACTTGCAATTTGTATAAAAACATGCTAAAATTATAAAGCATTTGAAAATCCGCCCGAGTTCTGCCCGGACGAGATTAATGCCTGCCGAAAGGCTGACATTAAAAGGACAGTCCGCTGCCTTATGCCGAATAAGTTCGGTTATCTTGCGAAAGGTAAGAATGTCTTGAAATTTAGGAGGAAATAAACATGGACGCACTCAAGCTCATCAGTGACAGCAGCCTCAAGAAGGATGTTCCTGCTGTAAACGTAGGTGATACCGTTAAGGTACACGTTAAGATTAAGGAAGGCGAAAAGTACAGAATTCAGATTTTTGAAGGTACTGTAATCGCTAAGAAGCACGGTGGAATTAACGAAACATTTACTGTAAGACGTGTTGCACACGGCTGCGGTATTGAAAGAGTATTCCCGGTTCATTCTCCGGTTGTTGACAAGGTAGAAGTTGTAAGAAGCGGTAAGGTTCGTCGTAGCAAGCTCTACTATCTCCGTGATAGAGTTGGTAAGGCAGCTAAGGTTAAGGAACAGATTCGCTGATTGCGGTAATTAAAGGGACGCAATGTCCCTTTTTTGCTATACGGAAAAATATATTTTCGCAGAAAGGGTGTATTATTTATGGCAGGTTATGAGTTGAATTATGAAGCAATTGATGAGGACAAGAAGAAGGAAACAAGTGCCGCCGAAGAGTTCGTTGATTGGGTTGAAACGGTTATTTCTGCCTTTTTTGTCGTAATATTGATTTTTACATTTATTTTGCGTATTGCAAATGTAGACGGTGCTTCTATGCTCCCTACACTTGTTGAGGGGGATAGACTCATTGTTTCTCACCTTATGTATACACCTGAGGTGGGCGATATCGTAATCGTAAATACAGAACATCCTGTTCGTGCATGTGAAAATTGTGGTCATGTTGTATATGATATGGAAAGTGCCGATTGCCCATCATGTGGAAAATATGATACACTTCGTATTCAGAAAAACGAAAAAGCTATAGTTAAGCGCGTTATTGCTACAGAAAATCAGACTGTGGAAATTGATGCAGCAGCAGGTACTGTCAAGGTTGACGGTGTAATTATTGATGAGCCATATATACTTGAAACCCTTGCTGAAGATGAAGGATATCATAATTATCCTGTAACAGTTCCTGAAAACTGTGTATTCGTTATGGGCGATAACCGTAATAATTCCACAGATAGCAGAAGTTCATGGCTGGGATTTGTTGAAGAGGAGGATATACTCGGTAAAGTTGTTCTCAGAGTATTTCCATTCAATTCTATAGGAGTTCCGGCATAATTTGGAGGTTTAAATGACTGAGATACCATCTATTCAGTGGTTTCCGGGGCATATGACTAAAACAAAGCGTATGATTAAGGCGTCGTTGCCTTTAGTTGACGCTGTTGTTGAAATTTTGGATGCAAGAGTGCCTGAGTCCAGCAGAAATCCTGATTTACAGTCATTGATTGAAGGAAAACCAAGAATTGTAATTTTAAATAAATGTGATACCGCTGATGAAGTTTTAACTCAAAGGTGGATTGCATGGTACAGGAAGCAAGGAGTTACTGCAATTCCTGCAGATTGCCGAAGTGGTAAAGGTCTAAATAAATTCATTCCGACGGTAAAACAGGTTCTTGCTGATTTGATTAGTAAATATGAAGCTAAAGGCATGAAGGGAAGAGTTCTTCATCTGATGGTTGTAGGAATCCCTAACGTAGGTAAGTCTTCTTTCATTAATCGACTTGCAGGTCAGAAAAAGGCTAAGGTTGAAGATCGTCCGGGCGTAACAAGAACAAAACAGTGGGTGAAACTTTCGGAAGATATTGAACTTCTTGATATGCCAGGTGTGCTTTGGCCTAAGTTTGAAGATATGTCTGTTGGTGAGAAACTTGCTTTTACCGGAGCAGTTAAGGACGACGTTGTTGATATTGAAACTCTTGCATGCAGATTGCTTTGTGTTCTTAATTCTTCATATAAAAATGACCTTGAGACAAGGTATAAGATACAAACAGAAGATGATGAAGATGGATATGAATTGCTGAAAAAAGTAGGTAAGGCAAGAGGTATGCTTGTTTCAGGCGGTGAAATCAATACAGAACGTGCCGCAATAACTGTCTTAGATGAATTTAGAGGCGGTAAACTGGGAAGAATTACGCTTGAAATTCCCAAAGGAGAGTAATTATGCCCCTTTTTGAATATGACAAAGCTGTCAGAAATGATTATCCTGTAATTTGCGGCGTAGATGAAGCAGGCAGAGGACCGCTTGCAGGAGATGTTTATGCTGCTGCGGTAATTCTTGAAAATGATGTTTATATTGAAGGCTTGAATGACAGCAAAAAGCTTTCAGAAAAGAAAAGAGAATTGCTTTATGATGAAATAATTTCCAAAGCAAAAGCATATTGTGTTGCAACGGCTTCTGTTGAGGAAATTGAAAAATATAATATTCTTCAGGCTACATTTATGGCAATGAGAAGAGCAGTTGAAGGTCTGGGTGTAGTTCCTGATATGGCTTTGATTGATGGGAATCGTGAACCGGGACTGGATTGTACAACACAAACTGTTGTAAAGGGAGATGGCTTGTCTGCAAGTATAGCGGCAGCTTCAATCCTTGCAAAAGTAAGCCGTGACAGATATATGGAAAAACTGCACGAACAGTATCCTCAATATAGGCTGGATAAACACAAAGGCTATCCTACAAAGCTGCACTATGAACTGCTTGCAGAGTATGGTATACAGGATTTTTACCGCAAAACATTTCTTAAAAACAGACCGGAGCTTTTAAAATGAATATAAAAAAGCTTATTGGAGACAAAGGCGAAAGAAAAGTTGCTAAAATGTATCAGCTTAGAGGATATAAAATTATTGCACGCAACTTTTCCTGCAAATTCGGTGAACTTGATATTGTTGCCCAAAAAGGTGACATGATTGTCATTATTGAAGTAAAATGCCGTAAAAATGACAATTATGCACAGGCAAACGATTTTGTCGATTATCGCAAGCAGAATAAACTGCGCAATACTGCTG
>JAZUSM010000009.1:0-29090 GCA_045606725.1 Oscillospiraceae bacterium
GTCGTCGATGGAATAGTCCACGAAATTAAGCACAAGGTTACCGTTATAGTCGGTAATTGCCGCTACATCGCGGAATACTTCTTTAAGTCCCTCCTCTAAAAACCACTTGTAAGAATTTTTCTGCACCTCAATAAGGTTCGGCATATCAAGAGGTTCATTGATCTTACTGAACCTCATTCTTGTCGTTTTACCGAGCTGCACCGGCTTGACATTCACCATAGGCGGGTCCCTCCTTATTTTTTTGCGGGGATAAACAACTTCCGAAAAAGATTTTTTTCTCGGAGCTATTGCATTCTTTTAGCCGATGTGTTATACTATATATAACGTCAAAACGCCATAAGAATACATTATGATACAGTATATTATTATACAACAATATTCAAGTATTGTCAAGGACTTTTCCACGATTTCTTTAATTTATTAAAAATAACCGTATTCGCCCTAAAAACGAATACGGTTATTTTTTATTTTATACAAAAAACACAACATTTAGTGTCCCCTCTTACTGCCCGCCCCAATATTTACGGTCAAGGCTTCTGAACTGAACAGCCTGTGCGATATGTGCCTTATCGATGAGTTCTGAGCCGTTCATATCGGCTATTGTACGCGAAACCTTCAGTATTCTGTCGTACGCTCGGGCAGAAAGTCCCATTTTCTCAAAAACGTTCTTCAATGTTTCCTTGGCTCTGTCGGTCATAACACAGACTTCAGAAAGCATATCGGAGGTAATTCTTGCGTTACAGGTAACCTTTGTACCCTTGAATCGTGCATTCTGAATTTCCCTTGCCGCCTGAACCCGCTCTCTTATCTGCGCAGAGCTTTCCTCCTTTGTTGCTGAGGAAATATGCTCAAATTCAACTGGAGGCACTTCTACGTGTATATCGAAGCGATCCAACAATGGGCCACTGATTTTTGAAAGGTAGGCAGAAACCTGTTTCTGTGAACATGTACATTTTCTTGTGGGATGTCCGTAGTAGCCGCAGGGACAGGGATTCATTGCGGCAACGAGCATAAAACTGCACGGATATGTAATTGCGCCTGCTGCGCGGGAAATTGTAACCTGCTGGTCTTCAAGGGGCTGACGGAGAATTTCAAGTGCAGGTCTCTGGAATTCGGCAAGCTCGTCCAGAAACAGCATACCGTTATGTGCAAGTGATATTTCTCCGGGACGCGGAATTGTTCCTCCGCCTGCAAGTCCTGCTGAAGAAATTGTATGGTGGGGACTTCTGAAAGGACGTGCTGTAACGAGAGGATGTTCCTTATTTACAAGTCCCGAAACTGAATGGACGTTGGTTGTTTCTATTGACTCCTCGAATGTCATTGCGGGAAGAATTGTGTTAAGACGTTTGGCAAGCATCGACTTACCTGACCCCGGGCTGCCGATCATAAGCACGTTATGTCCTCCTGCTGCAGCGTACTCCAATGCCTTTTTAGCGGCATACTGACCCTTTACGTCAGCAAAATCAAGGGTATCAAATCGTTCTTCAGGTTTTATTTCGTATGGACGCTGAGGAAGAATTACTTCCTCGCGGCTGAAATGCTTTATAAGCTGACCTGCATTTTCTACACCATACACGGTAACACCCTCGACCACGCTTGCTTCATATGCGTTATCGGATGGAACAAATACATTCTCGAAGCCTGCTTTCTTTGCTATGAGCACCATTGGCAGAACCCCGTTTACAGGTCTTACGTCGCCGTTGAGGGAAACCTCACCGATAAATGCAGATTTGGATATATCGTCCCTGATATGACCCAGTACGCAGAGAAGTGCCACATAGATTGCAAGGTCGTGAACACTTCCTGATTTCCTTGTATCGGCAGGTGCAAGGTTCACGATTACCTTTGCAAGAGGGAAAGCGATATTACAGCATCTCAGTGCTGAACGAATTCTTTCACGGCTTTCCTTTACGACTGTATCACCAAGACCTACTATGTCAAACGCAGGTGTGCCCTTACTGGTTTCTATTTCTACTTCAACAGGGAATGCATTCAGTCCGAAAAGTCCAAGGCTGTTGACTTTGGCAAACATAGACTATTCCTCCACTTCGTTTATATGGTCGCTGCACCATTGTGCAATATCGTTATACACTTCATTACGATTTGTTTCATTGAGCAATTCATGACGCGCGCCGTCATAAAGCTTCATTTCAACAGATGTACACCCCGCATTTTCAAGCACGGACAAAAGCTCACGGGGACCTCTGCCCCATTGCCCTATCGGGTCAGCTTCTCCGCCAAGAATAAGAAACGGTTTTTCCTTTGGCGTTGCTTCAATGCATTTCCTGTCAGTTGCATACATAAATAGCTTTATAAGGTCACAGTATGCACTTGCGGTAAAAATAAAGTTACATTTCGGATTGTCATAGAATTTATACACAAGCTCATCGTCCCTTGTAAGCCAACCGAATTTGTTTACAGGGTCATCAATTTTTATATTCGTATAGCCATATATTATCTTCTCGATAATTTCAGAACGGCACATATCTCCGCTTGCTCTTCGGATTGTATCAGCCATTGCCATGGCGGCATCTACCTTAATTCTGGTATTTAGTGTGCCAAGAAGAATTATACCATTATAAAGGTATCCGCATTTTGACACGGCAACTCTTGCTGTAAGTGAGCCGAGACTGTGTCCGATTAAAAACAGCGGTATATCAGGATACTGCTTACGGATTGTTTTTGACATTTGCACGGTATCCTTTACGAGATACTGCCAGCCTTTCTTCGGGGCAAAATATCCAAGATAATCGTCATTCAGGACGGATTTTCCGTGTCCCAGATGGTCGTGGCCGCACACGGCAAAGCCGTTACTGCAAAGGAAGTCTGTAAACTCCTCATATCTTTCGATATATTCGCACATTCCATGTGTAATCTGGATTACCGCTTTTGGTTTATTTACAGGCTTGTATATATAGTATGCAATGTTGTCTGTACAGTTTGAGCTTCTGAAAAAGCCTTCGGATTTATCGTAATTCATATTTTTCACCTGCTGCATAATATAAGGTATATTGAAAATATTATATCACCCTTCTGAAAATTTAACAAGTATCTGTTCAAAAAATATATTCAAAGGGAAATTCCACAAATTTTCTCTTTGTCAAGAAAAAATTTTAGGTGTTTTACTCTTATTTTTGCCCTAAACAATAAATAGTTGTTAAAAATTTTTAAAACCTATTTTCAAGCGGAAAATTTTGTGGTATACTATATTATATTATGCTGTTAAAGCAGCAATCGATTAGTATATTCATATTTCTATTTGACATGGAGGTATTTTTTATGAATGAAAAGGAGCTTTACGCACTCTGGTGCGAAAAGGCAGTTGATGACCCCGATTTACAGACTGAACTCAAATCCATTGCAGGCGATGATGAGGCTATCCTCGACAGATTCTACCGTGACCTCGAATTCGGTACAGGCGGTCTTAGAGGCGTTATCGGCGCAGGCTCATACAGACTGAACATCTATACAATCAGACGTGCTACTCAGGGTCTTGCTGACTACGTCAAGGAAGCTTTCCCTGTAAATCCATCTGTTGCTATTGCTTACGACAGCCGTATCAAGTCCGATGTTTTCGCTAAGGAAGCGGCTGCTGTTCTCGCTGCTAACGGCATCAAGGCTTATATCTACAATGAGCTTATGCCTACTCCGATGCTTTCATTTGCTGTTCGTGAACTGAACTGCAGCGCCGGGATTGTTGTTACAGCAAGCCACAACCCTGCAAAGTACAACGGTTACAAGGTTTACGGCTCTGACGGTTGTCAGCTTACACTTGGTGCTGCTGAAATCGTGCTCAAGAACATCAACAATGTTCCTATGTTTGACGGTGCAAAGGTTATTCCTTTTGAAAAGGGTCTTGAAGACGGCACTATTGAGTACATCAAGCAGGAAGTTATCACAAACTACATCAACAAGGTTGCTGAACAGGGTATTCACACTGACCTTTGTGCAACAAGCGGTCTTAAGGTTGTTTACACACCTCTCAACGGTACAGGTAACAAGCCTGTTCGTATGATTCTCAACAAGATTGGTATTACTGATGTTACCGTTGTTCCTGAGCAGGAATATCCTAACGGCAACTTCCCTACCTGTCCTTTCCCTAACCCTGAAATCAAGGAAGCACTTGCTCTCGGTCTGAAGCTTTGTGAAAGTGTACAGCCTGACCTGCTCCTTGCTACTGACCCTGACGCTGACCGTGTTGGTATTGCTGTTCCTGACGGAAAGGGCGATTACGTTCTTTTCACAGGCAACGAGGTTGGTGCAATGCTTCTCGAATACATCTGTGCAGAAAGAACAAAGCTGGGCACAATGCCTGCTGACCCGATTGCTGTAAAGACAATTGTTACAACAGATATTACAAAGGCTATTGCTGAAGAATACGGCGTTAAGATTATCGATGTACTTACAGGCTTCAAGTTCATCGGCGAACAGATTGGTTTCCTTGAGGACAAGGGCGAGGAAGACCGTTATATCTTCGGTTTTGAAGAGAGCTACGGCTATCTTGCAGGTTCTTACGTTCGTGACAAGGATGCTGTTGTTGCTTCCATGCTTATCTGTGAAATGGCTGCATTCTACCGTACAAAGGGTATCACTATGCTTCAGGCGCGTGAGAACATGTACAAGAAATACGGTGTTTACACACATACTCAGAAGTCCTTTACTTGTGAGGGTGCAACCGGTATGCAGAAGATGAAGGAGCTTATGGCAATGCTCCGCACAGATACTCCTAAGGAAATCGGCGGTCTTTCTGTAATCCGATTTGACGATTATCTTGCAAGCACTTCCGTTGACTGCAAGACTGGTGATAAGACAATGCTTACTCTTCCTAAGTCTGATGTTCTTACATTTGCACTTGAGGGCAACGCTTCCGTTATTATCCGTCCATCAGGTACAGAACCTAAGATTAAGGCTTACTACACAACAACAGGTGCAACAAAGGCTGAGGCTGATGCACTTGAAGAAAAGATTTCCGCAGACTTCCAGAAAATTCTCGGTTTCTAAAAAACACAAGGCTCATTGTTCCGCAAAGGCAATGAGCCTTTTTTACAAGGAGTAATACTATGGCTGACATTAAGATGATTTCAAATACCATTGGAAAGATAATTTCGTTTTTATTTCTTGCGGCAGCGATTATTAATCTTGCTGTTGTTATTATGACTTCGGCTTTTATGCCTGTTGTTATGATGATTATCTGCACGGTTTGTTTCATTATCGCTTACAGAAGAAAACAGTATAATGCAAAGGCAATTGCTGCTGAACTTTTTGCTGTACTTGTTTTAGCTTATTTTATGTTCTTTACTGCGTTCTTTTCAGGAAGCATGAAGTGGCAGTACCCTCTTCAACGCTGGTACATTGAATTTATGGCAAATGATGACACGGACGGATTTTTCCCTGACAAACTACCAGATGACGCTGAAAATTTCCGTACGGAATATTGTCCGCCTTTAATGCAGGGAAGCGGTTACTATTACATATGCTTCACTACTGATAATGTTGAACAATACAAGGCTTACACAGAAAATGCAATACTTTCATTTACTATGGAGGAATACAGCAACGGGCTTTCGGAAGAAAACGATGTAAAGTTCAATGAGCTTGCCGAGGATGGTTACGGACCTGAGTTTTATGTTGATATTCCTGATTGCATCGATGAGTCTGACGATAACACGGAAATCCACATAATCAACTCAAATTTTTACTGGAATCACCCCCGCACGGACATCATTTTTATCAATTATGATGAAAAGCTGGTTTGTTTTTCAAGTGTTGGATAATTTCTCTTGACAGCAAAGATAAAAAAGAATATAATATTTCATGTGTGTTTTTTGAGATATTATGTCTGATTTTGAAAGGATATCTGCAATTATGAAAACTAAGGCTTATAATATTTACTGCAAATGTTTTCCTCAGCTTCCTTTGGAGGAAGATATGTTCCTTAAATTAATTGACATGGAAAACTGCAAGCTTATTCCCTACTATGAACACGAGGTACTGGCAGGATATGGTGTTGTAAAGGGCAGTTGCATCCGTCTGTTGTGCGTTGCTCCTGATTACCGTGGACGCGGCATAGGAAGCAAGCTTATGCAGCAGTGCGAAAAATATATTGCTGAAAACGGCTTTGACAAGGTTGTACTTGGTGATAAAGGCTCGGAATTTTTCATTGGTGCAGTTACTCCTGAAAATCAATGGAATGATATGCGCAACCATTTCTTTGAGCGTGAGGGTTACTCTGCAAAAAACGGTTGTCTTGAAATGAAGATGAATCTTGCTGATTTTGATTATGGCAAGCTTGATATTCCTGCTTGTCCTGATGATGTAATCTTCGGTTATCTCGGTAATGACGAAAAAACTGAGCTTATTGAAGCTGTTGAAAAGGTAAGTCCTGACTGGGTGGAATACTTTACTATGGAAAGTCCTGTTTTTGCAGCTAAAAAAGACGGAAAAATCGCCAGCTTCTGCATTGTTGATGAAAATGCTGACACAATTATCAGCACGGGCAATAACAATGTTGGTATGATTGGCTGTGTCGGCACTGTTCCTGAAATGAGAAGAAACGGGATAGGTCTGCGTATGGTTGCAAAGGCTATGGATGACATCAAAGGTAAGGGCTGTGACGATGTATTCATTCACTTTACATACCTTGACTGGTGGTACGGCAGACTCGGTTTCAAGACATTCCTGCACTACTGGTTCGGTGAAAAGGAGTTAAACAAGTGATTATTACACACGAATTTTTTGACGGCGTCGTTCCTGCTGAGGCAAGAAAAATCCGTCAGGACGTTTTTATGACAGAGCAGGGTTTTTCCTACGAATTTGATGATAATGACTATATCAGCGTTCATATTCTACTTTGCTGTGATGGTGTTCCTGCGGGCACGGGCAGGCTTTTCAAGGATAAGGACGGTTCGTGGCACGTTGGCAGAATTGCTGTGAGAAAGGAATTCCGCGGCAAGAATCTTGGTGAAGAGGTTATGCTTCGGATTGAGGACAAGGCTCGTGAGCTTGGTGCGGACAGAATTGTTCTTTCGGCACAGTGCAGAGTGCGTGGTTTCTATGAAAAGTGTGGTTACACGGCTTACGGCGAAGTTTATCTTGATGAATATTGCGAGCACATCAGGATGGAGAAAAAGATTGTGATATAAATGTTAAAAAGTTGAGAGTGAACTTGATTTTGCTCTCAACTTTTGTTGATTTTTCAACATTTTAAGTTGATTAATCAACGTTTTATAGGCATTTTGACTATATTTTTTTGTTTTTTTTCGGTACAACAGAGTTACAAAGGTATTTACAATTTTAAAGCAATATGCTATAATTACTTAAAAGTATTGTATACTTTGCTGTAAATATACGAAAGTTTTTTATTGAAAATTTTCTTGTAATTTGCAGTCAATATATAATGAATGGAGATTTTTTTAATATGGCAAGGGATTATGTTATCGTTACTGACTCATGTGCTGATATGGATGAAAACTATTATAATATGAATGATGTCAGAGTTATCGGTCTTCACTATACTATTGGTATCAAGACATATACACAGGGAGCAAGTGATGACCTTACGACAGAAAAGTTCTATGACAGAATCAGAAGCGGTGTTCTTCCTAAGTCTTCCCCTGTTACATATGAAGATGCTCTTGAGCTTATGGAAAATATTACCACTGAAGGTAAGGATATTTTCTTTATCTGCTTCTCCAGCGAACTTAGTTCCACATATCAGACATGTCAGATTGCTGCTCAGGACGTTATGACAAAGCATCCTGAATGTACTATCAAGGTTATTGACTCTATTTCTGCTGCTCTCGGACAGGGTCTTCTTCTCCATCTTTGCATTAAGAAGAAGAATACAGGCGTTTCTCTTGAGGAGCTTGAAAAATATGCTGAACGTATGAAGGGACACGTTGTTCACCTCTTTACTGTTGATAATCTCAATCACCTTCAGAGAGGCGGAAGACTTTCTAAGTTCTCTGCTGTTATGGGTACTCTCCTCAACATCAAGCCTCTGCTTTGCGTTGACCCTAAGGGCGGTCTTAACGCTTATGCTAAAATCAAGGGCAAAAAGAAGGCTCTTGAAACAATGGCTGAGCATATGAAAGAAAAATATCTCCCGGGTGAAAATGAGGAAATTTTCATTTCCGATGCAGATTGTCATGAGGACTCAGAATACCTCGGCAAGGTTGTTATGCAGATGATGCCTGACGTTAAGCGTGTAAGATACGGCAAAATCGGTGCGGTTATCGGTTCACATACCGGTGCTGATACAATTGCAATCGCTTTCATCGGCAAGAGCAGAACACCTGTTGAAAACTAAATCTGGTTTTAAATCCTGCATAGGTTATCTATGCAGGATTTTTTGTCATTTCCGCACATTTTTTATGAAAAATTACTTCCATTTTTAAATGAAGTGTGATATAATATATTTATGTATTTGTTTTTAGAAAGGATTTTTTTACTATGAAAAAGCTTATGCTTGGTAATGCTGCCTTCGCGAGAGGGCTTTATGAGGCGGGAGTTACTGTAGTTTCCAGCTACCCGGGTACTCCTTCCACTGAAATCACTGAATATGCGTCTGAATATGATGAAATGTATGCTGAATGGGCACCTAATGAAAAGGTTGCAATGGAGGTTGCAATCGGTGCTTCTATTGCAGGCTCTCGTTCTTTCTGTGGTATGAAGCACGTTGGTCTTAACGTTGCTGCTGACCCGCTCTACACTGCTGCTTACACAGGGGTAAACGGCGGTATGGTTATTGCTGTTGCTGATGACCCGGGAATGCATTCTTCTCAGAATGAGCAGGATTCCCGTCATCACGCTATTGCTTCAAAGGTACTCATGGTTGAGCCTTCCGACTCCTCCGAATGTAAGGAATTTGTAAAGGCATCCTTTGCCCTTTCTGAAGAATTCGACACACCTGTTATTGTTCGTATGTGCACAAGAGTTGCTCACTCGCAGTCTGCTGTTGAGCTTTGCGACAGAGTTGTTCCTGAACAGAAGCCATACGAAAAGAACCCTGCTAAATATGTTATGATGCCTGCTTTTGCAAGAGGCAGACACGTTTTCGTTGAAGAACGACTTGAAAAGCTTCGTGCTTACGCTGAGACATCTCCTCTCAACAAGGTTGTTGACAACGGCGGTGATATCGGTATCATCACAAGCGGTATTTCCTATCAGTACGCAAGAGAGGCTATGGGCGACAAGGCTTCATACCTCAAGCTTGGTATTGTTAATCCGCTTCCTGTTGACCTTATCAAGAATTTCTGTGCTAAGTACAAGACTGTTTACGTTATTGAAGAACTTGATGATATTATTGAAACACACTGCAAGAAGATGGGTCTTGATGTTAAGGGCAAGGAAATCTTCGGTTACATAGGTGAATTCTCTCAGGCTATCGTTGCTGAAAAGCTTCTTGGCGAAAAGAAGGAGTCTGCTGTATTTGACGGCAACGTTCCTGTTCGTCCTCCTGTTATGTGTGCGGGATGTCCTCACAGAGGCTTGTTCTACTGCTTGTCAAAGAACAAGATTACTGTTTCTGGTGATATCGGCTGCTACACACTTGGCGCAAGTGCTCCGCTTTCCGCTATGGATACTACAATCTGTATGGGTGCTTCTATCTCCGCACTTCACGGTTTCAACAAAGCTCGAGGTGCTGAAGCTGAAAAGTCAACTGTTGCTGTTATCGGTGACTCTACATTCATGCACAGCGGTATGACAGGTCTTGTTAACATTGCTTACAATGCTACAAACTCTACTGTTATTATCCTTGACAACTCCATCACAGGTATGACAGGTCATCAGCAGAACCCTACTACAGGCAAGAACCTCAAGGGTGACCCCGCTGCAGCTGTAAACCTTGAAGAACTCTGCAAGGCTATCGGAATCAAGAGAGTAAGAGTTGTTGACCCTTACAATCTTGCTGAAACTGAGGCGGCTATCAAGGAAGAACTCGCTGTCGAAGAACCTTCCGTTATCATTTCCCGTCGTCCTTGTGCACTTCTCAAGTACGTTCAGCACAAGCCTGCTCTCAAGGTTGACGCTGACAAGTGCAAGAGCTGTAAGATGTGTATGAAGCTCGGATGTCCTGCTATTTCCATGAAGGACGGCAAGGCTGTCATTGAACATACACAGTGCGTTGGCTGCGGAATTTGTCAGGAAATGTGCAAGTTCGGTGCTATTGAATAATAAAATTACTACTTATTAAAATTGAAAGGGCGATTTTTTTGGATACACGTTCTATTATGATTGTCGGCGTGGGCGGACAGGGTTCCCTCCTCGCTTCAAGACTTCTCGGTAACGTTCTTCTTGCACAGGGATACGATGTTAAGGTATCTGAGGTACACGGAATGTCACAGAGAGGCGGTTCGGTTGTTACTTATGTTAAATACGGTGATGAGGTTTTCTCCCCTGTTATCGAAAAGGGTGAAGCAGACGTTATCATTTCCTTTGAGCAGCTTGAGGCTGCAAGATGGGTACCTTATCTCAAGAAGGGCGGCAAGCTTATTACTTCCACACAGAAACTTGACCCTATGCCTGTTATCACAGGTGCGGCTGAATACCCTGAAAATATTGTTGAGAAAATTAAGGCGGCTGGTGTTGAAGTTACTGCTGTTGACGCTCTCGGACTCGCTGAACAGGCAGGCAACGCCAAGGCTTCAAACGTTGTTCTGATGGGCAAGGTTGCTTCACAGACTGAGTTTGATGACAAGCTCTGGCAGGACGCTATTGAACAGTGTGTACCTGCGAAGTTCCTTGAACTCAACAAGAAGGCTTTTGAGCTGGGTAAGAATGCATAAATAAAGTGACTTGTTTATTTTATTTTTTAATTGGAGGTTTTGCCAATGGCAAATTACTGGAACAAAGAAATTGAATGTATGTCCCGCGAGGACATGAAGAAGCTTCAAGACGAACGTCTTGTTGCTCAGGTAAAGCACGTTTACGAAAATGTGCCTTACTACAAGAACCTTATGGACGAAAAGGGTGTTACACCTGATGTCATCAAGTCAACAGATGACCTTTACAAGCTGCCTTTCCTTACAAAGGCTGACCTGCGTGAGGCTTATCCTTACGGACTTCTTGCAAAGCCTCTTTCTGAGTGCGTAAGAATTCAGTCCACAAGCGGTACAACAGGTAAACGTGTTGTTGCTTTCTACACACAGCACGACGTTGACCTTTGGGAGGACTGCTGTGCAAGAGCTATTACTGCTGTCGGCGGTACAAACGAGGACGTTTGTCAGGTTGCATACGGCTACGGTCTTTTCACAGGCGGTCCGGGTCTTAACGGCGGCTCTCACAAGGTTGGCTGTCTGACACTTCCTATGTCCTCGGGCAACACTGAAAGACAGATTCAGTTTATGACTGACCTTGGTGCAACAATTCTTTGCTGCACGCCTTCCTATGCGGCTTACATTGGTGAAACAATCAAGGAAATGGGTATTTCTCCTGATGACCTTAAGCTTAAGGCTGGTATTTTCGGTGCAGAGCCTTGGACGGAGGAAATGCGCCGTGAGATTGAAAAGTCACTTGGTATCAAGGCTTACGATATTTACGGTCTTACTGAAACAAGCGGTCCTGGCGTTGCTTTTGAATGTGAAGCACAGACAGGTATGCACATCAACGAAGACCACTTCCTTGCTGAAATCATTGACCCTGACACAGGTGAGGTTCTCCCTGAGGGCTCAAAGGGTGAACTTGTTTTCACAAGCCTTACTAAGGAAGCGTTCCCGCTTCTCCGTTACAGAACCCGTGATATCTGCGTACTTACAAGAGAAAAGTGCTCCTGCGGAAGAACACTTGTCAAGATGTGTAAGCCTATGGGCAGAAGCGACGATATGCTTATTATCCGTGGCGTAAACGTGTTCCCAAGCCAGATTGAAACTGTACTTATCGAGCAGGGCTACGCTCCTAACTATCTCATTGAAGTTGACCGCAGAAACAACACTGATACACTTGATATCAATGTTGAACTTACTGAGGAACAGTTCTCCGATACAGTCAAGGGCATTCAGGAGAAGGAATACGAACTTGCACAGGCTATCAAGACAATTCTTGGTATCAATCCGAAGGTTCACCTCGTATCTCCTAAGTCCATTGCTCGTAGTGAGGGTAAGGCTGTTCGTGTAGTTGACAAGCGTAAGCTTCACGACTAAAAAACAAAACCCTAAAGAGTTTTGTCTCCGAGTTTCGCTTCGCAAAACTCGGTATCTGCGTGTTCATCATAAAAGCCAAAAATTATTCCATATAAACAAAGGAGGAAAATATTATGTTAATCAAGCAGATTTCTATTTTTGTTGAAAACAAGCCTGGCAGACTCAGCGCTGTTACAAAGCTTCTCAGCGACAACGATATTGATATCCGTGCGCTTTCCGTTGCTGACACAAAGGATTTCGGTATTCTCCGTCTTATCGTTAACAATCCTACTAAGGCTTGCGAAATTCTCAAGGAGGCTGACTGCACAGTTTCCCTTACAAACGTAATTGCAATCGGTATTCACGACAAGCCCGGCGGACTCTCTGCTGCTATGGATTGTCTGTACTCCGCTAACATTTCTGTTGAGTATATGTACGCTTTCATTTCCAAGTCTGAAGATCAGGCTTACGTTATTCTCCGTGTTGAGAACAATGACAAGGCTGTTGAGGCTCTCAAGGAAAATGATTTCACTATTCTCAAGGCTGAGGAAGTTTACGATATGTAATTCGTGGGGCAGGATTTTTCCTGCCCTGCTTCTTTATAGGTTTGGAGGGCGTAATTATTATGACCATCGAAAATATGATTACAGAAAAAATCAATGAATACGCTGAATTGTTTGTTTCGGTATTCAACTCGGAGCCGTGGAATGATTCGTGGACTATGGAAACGGCTTGCGGCAGGATTGAAAGTATGATGGACACGACCACTTTCATTGGCAAGGCGTGTTACGCTGACGGGCGGCTTATGGGCATAATCTGGGGACAGAAAGAGCCGTTTTATGATGGTATTCACTTTCAGATTCAGGAATTCTGCGTGCGGTGCGATGAACAGCGTAAGGGCTACGGAAAGGCTTTGCTGAATGCGCTTAATGATGAACTGGATTCGATTGATGTAAAGAACATTTATCTGATTACTTCGCGTGGTGAGCTTACGGAAGGGTATTATCAGAAGCGTGGGTTTGTTACGTCGAATTATATGATTCTTATGACTAAAGGAAAATAGTAGTTGACCTGCGAATTACACGCAGGTCTTTTTTGTTGCGAGTTGTTTTCTTGATAAATTATTGACAAACCACACGAAAAATGGTATACTATATTATGTATTTTTATAAATTGAAAGGACGGTTCAGAATGGGATACACATTAACTGAAAAAATTCTGAAAGCTCACCTTGTTGACGGCGAATTCGTCAAGGGTAAGGAAATCGGAATCCGCATTGACCAGACATTAACACAGGACGCTACAGGTACTATGGCTTACCTCGAATTTGAGGCTATGGGCGTTCCGAGAGTTAAGACAGAGCGTTCTGTCGCATATATTGACCACAACACACTTCAGTCGGGCTTTGAAAATGCTGACGACCACCGTTTCATCGGTTCTGTTGCTAAGAAGCACGGCATTTACTTCTCCAGACCAGGTAACGGTATCTGCCATCAGGTACACCTTGAACGTTTCGGCATCCCTGGTAAGACTCTTATCGGTTCTGACAGCCACACTCCAACAGGCGGCGGTATCGGTATGATTGCTATCGGTGCAGGTGGTCTTGACGTTGCTGTTGCTATGGGCGGCGGCGCTTACTACATTACATATCCTAAGATTGTCAACGTTAAGCTTACTGGCAAGCTCAATCCTTGGGTTGCTGCTAAGGACGTTATTCTTGAAGTTCTCCGCATTATGTCCGTTAAGGGCGGTGTCGGCAAGGTTATTGAGTACACAGGCGAAGGTGTAAAGACACTTTCCGTTCCTGAGCGTGCTACAATCACAAACATGGGTGCTGAACTTGGTGCTACAACATCTATCTTCCCTTCCGACGAAATCACAAAGCAGTTCCTTGACGCTCAGAAGCGCGGTGAGGTATGGACAGAGCTTTCTGCTGACCCTGATGCAGTTTATGATGAAGTTATCGAAATCAATCTTTCTGAGCTTGCTCCTCTTGCTGCCTGTCCGCACTCCCCTGACAACATCAAGTCTGCAACTGAACTTGCAGGTATGAAGATTGACCAGGTTTGCATCGGCTCCTGCACAAACAGCTCCCTCATGGATATGATGAAGGTTGCTCACATTCTCAAGGGTAAGACTGTTCACCCTGATGTTTCTCTTTCTATTGCTCCTGGTTCCAAGCAGGTTCTCAATATGCTTGCACAGAACGGTGCTCTTGCTATTATGATTGACGCAGGTGCAAGAATTCTTGAAAGTGCTTGCGGTCCATGTATCGGTATGGGTCAGTCCCCTAACTCCAAGGGTATTTCCCTCCGTACATTCAACAGAAACTTTGAGGGACGTTCCGGCACTAAGGACGGTCAGATTTATCTTGTATCTCCTGAGCTTGCTGCAGCTTCCGCTATTGCAGGTGTTCTTACAGACCCAAGAACTCTTGGCGATATGCCTGCATTTGAAATGCCAAAGGAATTCGTAATCAACGACAATATGGTTGCTGAACCTGCTCCTGTTGAGGAAATGGACAAGGTTGAAATTCTCCGTGGTCCGAACATCAAGCCTTTCCCTGTTACAAAGCCTCTTGCAGACAGCATTGAAGCACCTTGCTCACTCAAGGTTGGCGACAACATCACAACTGACCACATTATGCCTGCTGGTGCGAAGATTCTTCCACTCCGTTCCAACATTCCTGCTATCTCCAAGTTCTGCTTCACAGTTTGCGACGAAGAATTCCCTGCTCGTGCTGAAAGCCTTGGAAAGAGCATTATCGTTGGTGGTGCAAACTACGGTCAGGGTTCATCCCGTGAACACGCTGCACTTGCTCCTCTCCACCTCGGCGTAAAGGCTGTTCTGGTTAAGAGCTTTGCAAGAATTCACCGCTCCAACCTTATCAACGCAGGTATTCTCCCACTCACATTCGTGAACGAGGCTGACTATGAGAAGATTTCTCAGGGCGATGAGCTTGTACTTGCTAATGTTCGTGCTGATATTGAAGCAGGAAAGACTGAACTTACTGTAAAGAACAAGACAACAGGCGCAGACATTCCTGTTCTTTGCGAGCTTTCGGGCAGAACTAAGGATATTATTCTTGCAGGCGGTCTGCTTGACTACACAAGAGAGAGTTTGAAGTAATGAATATATTAAGACGTTTTTATCTTGACACTCCTGATTTGATTGTCCTTATTTGTGCAATTGCTGTTTTTTATGGAATGAAATGGGCGGCAAAAAAATTCTTTCCTGATATGGACGAAAAGAAACGTGACTCTGTTACATTTGGAATAGCTATGGTTCTCTTTATGGTCATTATCGGAATTCGCTATGCAACAAAATAAAGGAGATATTCAAGTTAATGAAGCTTACATTTTTACTCAGATATCGCCATCATCGTTGGTCGACGGCTGATTTTATTGCATTTATCTGTGCATTAATTGTTATTTATGCGATAAAAAGCTTTGCCAAAAAATATTTTCCCGACATCAGCGAATCCAAGCTTAATATAATATCTACAATTGTTATTGTTATTGCAGTGCTTATTGCAAATTCTATTGAATAGTATGGATATTAAAAATAATTACAATCCTGAAATTGCTGTGACATCACGCTGTGGCAAGGATTGCTCGCAATGCGAAATGAAAATCGAGGAACTATGCGCAGGCTGTTTTGAGCTTGAGGAGGGCAACTGGGCCGGCGACTGCGAAATCAAGTCTTGCTGTGAAGGCAAGGAACTTGAACATTGCGGTTGCTGCTCACGGTTTCCCTGCGAATTACTCCGCAACACTGCTTTCGATGAAGACGAAGGCGATGACGGAGAGCGGCTTGTTACACTGAAACGCTGGGCGGAAGAAAATGACGTACAGAAGGACAGCTCACGCAGTTACATTCTCGGCGGAGTGGCTTTGGGTGTAGTTGCAGGTGCAATTCTCGGTGCATTATCTGGAAGCTTTGCGGCGGTTATGTTCGCATGCATTCTGGTTGGAACTGCTGTGGGCGTTATGATTGATATTACTAAGAAAAATAAATAAACGGAGGTTTTTAAAATGGCTGATAAAATTAAAATGCTTACCCCGCTGGTTGAAATGGACGGCGATGAGATGACCCGTATCATCTGGAAGATGATCAAGGACATTCTCCTTACTCCTTATGTTGAGCTCAACACTGAATACTATGACCTCGGTCTTGTTCACCGTAACGAGACAAATGATCAGGTTACTTTCGACTCTGCTGAAGCTACAAAGAAGTACGGCGTTGCTGTAAAGTGTGCTACTATCACACCTAATGCTGCTCGTATGCCTGAGTACAACCTCAAGGAAATGTGGAAGTCTCCTAATGGTACTATCCGTGCTATTCTTGACGGTACTGTTTTCCGTACACCTATCATCGTAAAGGGTATTACTCCATTTATTCCTACATGGACAAAGCCTATCACTATCGCTCGTCACGCTTACGGCGATGTTTACAAGAACACTGAAATGCGTGTTGATGAAGGCTGCAAGGCTGAACTTGTTGTTACTGACAAGGACGGCAATGAAACACGTTCCCTTATTCACGAATTCGGCGGCACTGACGGTATCATTCAGGGTCTCCACAACACAGACAAGTCCATCGGCAGCTTTGCAAGAGCTTGCTTCAACTATGCTCTTGACCTGAAGCAGGACCTCTGGTTTGCTACAAAGGATACTATTTCCAAGAAGTACGACCACCGCTTCAAGGATATTTTTGCTGAAATTTACGAGAACGAGTACAAGGAAAAGTTTGAAGCAGCTGGCATTGAGTACTTCTACACACTCATTGACGATGCTGTTGCAAGAGTTATCCGTTCAAACGGCGGCTACATCTGGGCTTGTAAGAACTATGACGGCGACGTAATGTCCGACATGGTTGCTACAGCTTACGGAAGCCTTGCTATGATGACTTCTGTTCTTGTTTCCCCTGACGGTGTTTACGAATACGAGGCTGCTCACGGTACTGTTCAGCGTCACTACTATAAGCACCTCAAGGGTGAAAAGACTTCCACAAACAGCGTTGCTACAATCTTCGCTTGGAGTGGTGCTCTGCGCAAGAGAGGCGAGCTTGACAACACACCTGACCTTGTTGAATTTGCTGACAAGCTTGAAAAGGCTACAATTCAGACAATTGAAGAGGGCGTTATGACAGGCGACCTTGCTGCTCTCTCTTCTATCCCTAACAAGCAGACTGTTGACACAGAATCTTTCCTCGTTGCTATCAACGAAAGACTTGCAAAGTTAATGCAGTAAGATAAAAAGGACGTGCACGCAAATGGCAAAGAAATCAGGTATATCAATCTCTGTTATCAAGCGTCTGCCGCGTTACTACCGCTTTATAGGCGAGCTTGTAAAACAGGGTACGGTAAGGATTTCCTCCGGTGAACTTGCTGAGAAAATGTCGCTTACCGCTTCACAGATCAGACAGGATTTAAACTGCTTCGGCGGCTTCGGGCAGCAGGGGTACGGTTACAACTTAATCGAGCTTCAGGCTGAAATCGGCAAAATTCTCGGGGTTACACAAGGGTACAAAACTGTGCTAATCGGCGCAGGTAACCTCGGACGTGCTGTTGCTACGCATATGAATTTCAGCGAGTACGGCTGCAAGCTTATCGGCATTTTCGATAATGATGCCGCAAAGACAGGAACTGCTGTTGCAGGACTTGAAATCATGCCTGTATCGCAGATGGAAAGCTTTTTTGCAGCAGAACAGCCGCAGATTGCTATTCTGTGTATTCCGAAAACCTCGGCGCAGGAGCTTGCTGACAAGCTTGTTGCATTAGGCATAAAGGCATTCTGGAATTTCAGTCACTATGACATCAAGATTTCCCACAAGGATGTTGTGGTTGAAAATGTTCACCTCGGTGACAGCATTATGATGCTTTCCTATGCGCTTACTAATGGTGAAGAATAAATCTTCAGGCTGTTGTAGTAAAGGGCGTATATGCCCTGCTACACAGCCTTTTTATTTAATAATATTAATGGAGTAAGTCAAATGAAACCATTTCTGATAGTATATTTTTCAGGTGTAGGTAATACAAAATGTGTTGCTGAATATATAAAAGAATATGCAGATAGATTTTCGGCAGATATTTATTCTGTGGAAAAACTTCCTGAAAACTTTTCCATTGAGAACTATTCGGCTGTAATTCTTGGCACACCTACATATCACGCTGAACCTGCACCTCAATTAACAGAATTTCTTGATACAATAAATTCAGAAAGAATAATTCCAGCTTTTATTTTTACAACCTGCGGTTTGTATTCGGAAAACTGTTTACGTATCCTTGCAAAAGAATGTATCAAGCATAAGATTATTCCGATACACTCTGCAAGTTATCGCTGTTCTGCAACAGATGGAATTCTCCTTACACCATTTATGGAGTGTTGGTTTAAGAACGAAAAAGATTTACAGTCCAAGATAAAAACGGATTTCAATATATTTATAGGTAAGCTGAAATCGCATTCAAAGGCTGACATTCCAAAAACAAAGTGGTATACGTTACTGAATTACCCGAATAAAATGCTGGGTAAGATTACAACTTTTACGATATATCTTCATAAGTACAAATGCACAAACTGTGGTAAGTGTCAAAGGAATTGTCCGCAAAATGCGATTACCATAGCAGACAATTATCCTGTAATTGATAAAGAGAAATGCATGAATTGCTATCGCTGTATTCATCATTGTCCTGCTCTGGCATTGTCATTGTCTGAAAAAAGGACTACGAAAAAGGTTTGGAAAAAAGGATAACTGACTTACTGTGAAAACGGATTTATTTTCAGGATTCTATAATCATTTTATATTGCTTAAACAAAAACGGCAAAGATATTTTTATCTTTGCCGTTAAATTTATTAAAGAACAACAGGCTCAAATTCGAGTCTGATTTTTGGCAGCTTCTTTACTGTGTAGTAGTAATTTTCTGCCCAGTCATCGCCCTGAGTTGGGTCGTTTTCACCGCTTGCAGGAGGTGCAAAAAGCTTGAGAGTCATATCGCAAGCACCGTTGAGAGGCTTCTCATAGAATGCACTCATAAGGTCGATGCACTTTGCTTCAGGTGACTTATAGAACCATCTGCCGTTGATTTCCATCATATAGTTGCTGTCGTCGTCCTCATCGAAATAAAGCTCGCAGAAGTGCGGGTTGCTGTCGAAGTGCATTGGGATTGCAAGTCCCTCTGCGTCCTCTGCACCGCCCCAACGGAGTGTTACAGGGAGTTCGATTTCGCTGCCCTGCTTCATTTCAGGGAGGAAGCGTTCGCTATGGATAATTTCCTTATATGTCTGCATAACGGGCTGTGGAATACCAACATCAGCGTTGTTAGGGTCCTGAATTTCAAGGCCAAGACGTCCTCTGTCACGGAACTGGTAGAATGTGAAGCCGCTGAACCAGTCTGCGTTTTCCTCTTCCATAATATCGCAGAATTCCTTGACCATCATAGCCTGATCATAAGCGCCTGTTACGTCGCCGTCAGCATTGAACTCAGACATTACCATTGGCTTCGCTACACCGCCGTTAAGCTCCTTATATCTTTCAAAGCTGAGCTTTGTAAGATTGTAGGTATCTCTTACCTTGCTTCTGGAGAATGTTGTACCGCCCTTTACAGCAACATCGAAAGGCCAACCCCAGTGGAGAGCCATATACTTGTCGACAGACCAGATATCAGCTTCGGGTATACACTGTGCAAATTCCTTTTCCTTTTCGATTTCAGGACCATTTTCAGGGTGTTCAACACCACCAATACAAATGATTGTCTTAACATTTGGAGCGTACTCGTGGATAATCTTGCTGAAATGAACAAAGAAATCAGCAACTTCCTGATAGGAAGCACGCTTATTGAAAGAGAACCAGTTGCCTGTTGCTTCGTGATTGATACGGAGAAGCAGTCTGCCGAAAGGACGCAGGTCCTTTGCAATTGCAATGAGGTGCTCGTCGGACACGTTAGGGTCAACTGTAAGTGTAAGGGTAACGTCCTGACCGTGACGGCGGATATCTCTCATATAGGTGAAAGGCTCGTCATCGGTTGTACCGTTAAGGCCGCCCTTGTATGTAAAGTAGTCATCGTATGGGTAGTCCCACTGGAAAGTAACATTAGCGTCCTTCATTACCTCGGAAATTCTGCCCGGCCACTCCTTGTCAAGTGGGTAGTAGCAGTACATAAGGCTGATACTTCTGTGTGGTCTGCCGAGTGCGTGGAGGATATAGTCCTGATTAACGTACTCGCCTCTTTCAGAGCCATCGCCAAGGTCAACAGCACACTTTGCAGCGCCCATATGGATACCGTAAATCTTCTCGCTCATTTTTCATACAACCTTTCGTCAGAAAATAACAATTTCTATATAAAAGTAATCGTTTCCATATGATTAATTTAACATATATTTTTCTGTTTGTCAATTACTAATTTGTGAACTTAATTGAGAGTGGAAAACGAACGCAAAGCGTTCGTCTCCGAATTTTTTCGCTGTGCGAAAAAATATCGGGCTTATATGCTCAAATTTCAAGAATGAAGTTGTTAAAGTTTATTTCTGATTTTGTTTATAACATATTCAGCACGACTTTCCAACTTTGGCAAATTATCAAGTGGAAAATATTGAAGCTTATGACTTTCATCATCATTTATTTTCAACTTACCTGTTACTCCATAGGATTTATATAAGGTAATCACTGTATAGGTTTCGTCACCATTGGGATAACGGAAATACAAATCCTTACCCGAGAGAACATCAAGCAATTCAAATCGTTCGGCTTTCAGACCTGCTTCCTCCCACAATTCACGGGAAGCAGTTTCTTCAAGACTTTCACCGAGTTCCATACTGCCGCCGATTATTCCCCAAGTGTTTGTATCGGTTCTGAGGTTGAGAAGAATTTCGTTTTTATCATTGAGAACAATAATTGTCGCACCTATATTTATAATGGGATTATGTCCTATATATTTTCGTAATTCGGATATGTAGCTCATATTGTCACTCCTAAAAACAAAGGGCGGAAAAATCCGCCCTCACTTATTTTTTAATTACCAAGCAAACCACGATGTATTTCTGCAACGCAGAAATACTCGTAAACGAAAGCTTGCTTTCGTTTTACACATTAAATCTGAACAGAACAACGTCGCCGTCATTCATTACATACTCCTTACCCTCGGAACGGACAAGACCCTTTTCCTTTGCGGCATTGAGTGAGCCGCATTCCATAAGGTCATCGAAACTGACAACCTCGGCACGGATAAAGCCTCTTTCAAAGTCGGTATGGATTTTACCTGCCGCCTGTGGTGCTTTTGTACCCTTTGTGATTGTCCACGCTCTTACTTCAGGCTGTCCTGCTGTGAGGTAGGAAATAAGTCCGAGGAGTGCGTAGCCCTCCTTGATAATTCTATCAAGACCTGAAACTTCCAGACCAAGCTCGGAGAGGAACATTTCCTTATCCTCGTCACTCATATCGGAAATTTCGGCTTCAAGCTGTGCACAAATCGGGAGAACAGCTGCGTTCTCACGCTTTGCAATTTCGCACACCTTTTTATAATGCACGGAAGTTTCGATGTTGTTCTTGAAGTCGTCCTCGCAAAGGTTTGCTGCGTAGATGACAGGCTTTGCGGAGAGAAGCGGAGTAGTTTTGATAAGCTCTGCCTGCTCCTCGGTGAAATCGAAGGAACGTGCGGAATGTCCTTCTTCAAGGTGCTGCTTCAAAGCTTCCAGGAACTCTACTTCTGCAAGAAACTTCTTATCGCCTTTAGCGGCTTTCTTTGCTCTGTCGATACGGCGGTCAACCATTTCGATATCGGAGAAGATAAGTTCGAGGTCAATTGTTTCTATATCACGTTCAGGATTAATTTCGCCGTCAACGTGGATAATATCAATATCCTCGAAGCAGCGTACAACGTGAACGATAGCGTCAACCTCACGGATATTTGCAAGGAACTTATTACCAAGTCCTTCGCCCTTTGACGCACCCTTTACAAGACCTGCGATATCAACAAATTCGAGGGTTGCGGGTGTGAACTTATCGGGGTTATACATTTCCTTCAGCTTATCGAGTCTTTCATCGGGGACGGAAACGATACCCACGTTAGGCTCGATTGTGCAGAACGGATAGTTTGCAGACTCAGCGCCTGCATTTGTAAGTGCGTTAAAAAGTGTACTCTTTCCCACGTTCGGGAGACCAACCATACCAAGCTTCATATCTTTGAAAATCCTTTACTGTGTTTTATTTTTGTACAAATAAGTATCAGAATGAGAGTTCGTCCTCATTGAATTCAAAATCGTCCTCGTCGTCATATCCGAAGTTGAGTTCTCTTGCGTAATCATCTGCATTGAAGGTGTTTTTCTTTGCTTTCTTGGACTTTACGCCTGCTGTGCAAACGATACCGATAATGAGTCCAACGAGGAAGGACACAACAGCGATAAGCACGATAACACCATTTGAAACAGAAACCTCTTCCTTAGCCTTTGCAACAGTATTTGCGGTAATTTCCTTAAACATAAAAAAATCTCCTTTTCCCCGCCGTTGTAATTAAAAATATCATTTACGGCGGCAAATGACACAAATAATCGGCAAGCCGACATATCTAATTTATATTATACAATTTTTCTAAACAAATTGCAAGATATTTCAATAAATTTTATCAGCTGACAATTGGTGCAAAAGCAACAAAATCCAATGTTGATTATAGTACGCTTTTGTTGAATTTTGCATTATACACTTGATATGGTATTGATAATATGATATAATATAAAAAGTTTATTCAAACTGAAAAGGAGTTTTATTATGTCCCACTGGATTGAAAAGAGTAACATTTATCACATATATCCTCTTGGTTTCTGCGGATGCGAACGTTTTCGCTCAGAGGCTAAGGAACTTGACAAGGGCAGAATTCTGAAGGTTATTGAGTGGATTCCGCACCTCAAAAGCATGAATATGAATGCAATTTATTTCGGACCGATTTTTGAGTCATTTGAACACGGCTACGACACAACCGATTACTATACCATAGACAAGCGTCTTGGCACTAATGAAGAATTCGGCAAGGTTTGCGAAGAACTTCACAAGAATGGCATCCGTGTTATTCTGGATGGTGTTTTCAACCATGTAGGCAGAGAGCATTTTGCTTTCAAGGATTTACAGCAAAATGGTCAGAATTCACGCTACAAAGACTGGTTCGTCGGTGTAAATTTCGGAGGTCGCTCCCCTTACGGTGACAACTTCTCCTATGACGGCTGGAATGGCTGCTACAACCTTGTAAAGCTGAACCTTTACAACAATGAGGTTGTGGAGCATCTTTTCGGTGCGGTAAAGATGTGGATTGAAAAATGGGGCATTGACGGCATCCGTTTCGATGCTGCCGACTGTCTTACTGATGATTTTATCAGACGTATTCACACGCTTACACGCGGTATGCGTCCCGACTTCTGGCTGATGGGCGAAATTATTCACGGTCAGTACAATCACTGGGCTAATCCTGAAATGTTTGACTGCGTAACAAACTATCAGTGCTACAAGGGAATTTATTCCTCACACAATGACCGCAACTACTTTGAAATTGCTCACTCTATTGACTATCAGAATGGTCAGTACGGCAATCTTTATATGTACAATTTCCTTGACAATCACGATGTTTCTCGTCTTATGTCGGTACTGAAAGACCCTGCGAGAGTTGAATGCTGTTACACGATGATGTACGGAATGTACGGTGTTCCGTCTATTTACTACGGAAGTGAATTCGGTATTTACGGAGCAAAGGGACAGGGTGCTGAGGCTGACCTGCCTGTAAGACCTTGTCTTGACCTGAACAACATTCCTGACAGAAATGACGAGCTTCTGAAGCACATTTCTGCACTGGGTGCGATAAGACTTTCCACACCTGCAATTCAGTCGGGCGGCTACTCCAAAATGGAGCTTCGCAATCAGACTTTCTCTTTCAAGCGTGAAAAGGATGGCGAAGAGGTTTACATTCTGCTGAACGTCAGCGACGGTGATTACACCTTCCGTTTCAACACGAAGTACGGCAAGCTTGTTGACCTGCTTACGGGCAAGACTTTCGGCGGCGGCAATGCTGAAATCTGCGTACCGAAGAACAAGTCTATGATTATTGCTGACGGTAGCAAGGCTGTGGAAATTCCTGAGCCTGAGACTATTGAGGTTAAGGTTGAAGCACCTGCTGAGCCTGCACCTGTTGTTGAGGTAAAGGAAGAGCCTGCGCCAAAGAACAACGGCGTTGTGGGTGTTGGCGTACCTGAGGGAAGAAAAATCGTTCTTGGTGGTCACTACAAGCATTTCAAGGGCGGCGATTATGTAGTGCTGAATGTTGCAAAGGACAGCGAGACACTTGAAGAAATGGTTGTTTATATGCAGATTTACGACAAGCCGACAGTTTGGGTAAGACCTTTGAAGATGTTCCTTGAAGATGTTGACGACCACGGTAATATCAAGCCGAGATTTGCTTTTGTTGAATAAAATTAAAGTCGGAAAGAAACCAATCTTTCCGACTTATTTTTTATCATTAAAATATTTTCGCCACATAAAGCCAATTCCCAGTGCCAAACCGATTGCACACGCTATAAATAGAAAACGTATTTCTTCATCCCCTGTTGCAAAGATAACCAAAGAAGCGATAAGGGCGGCGCCCATAATTACAGTAAAAGCTATTGCCCAGCCTAATTTCAGCGGCTTCTTCTCGCCGCCATCGGTTGCGGAAAAAAATATTTCTGCTGCAAGTTCAACAACAAATTCGATAATATCGTCAAGCATTGTAATTCTCCTATGTAAAGAAATAGACCCGACACATAATGTATCGGGTCATTTGGCTGGGGTGCAGGGATTCGAACCCCGGAAGTGCCTGAGTCAGAGTCAGGTGCCTTACCGCTTGGCGACACCCCAGTATATAAGTTCGCTGTGAAAAGTTCATTTACAACGAACTTTTTGACTGGCTGGGATAGGTGGATTCGAACCACCGAAATGACGGAGTCAAAGTCCGCTGCCTTACCGCTTGGCTATATCCCATTATATCGGATATATCAGCGAATCTCTTCAAGCGACTTATATATATTATCATATTTTTCTTGCATTGTCAATAGTTATTTTGATTTTCATGATTTTGCACAAAAAACAACACTATATTTCGTTTCTGTTTTCCAAAGCTTTGAAAAGTGTAACCTCATCTGCGTACTCCAGAGTGCCGCCAACGGGTAAACCGAATGCAAGCCTTGTAACCTTTACACCAAGCGGTTTAAGCAGTTTTGAGATGTACATTGCTGTTGCTTCGCCCTCTACAGTTGGATTAGTTGCCATGATAACTTCTTCCACTCCACCCTTTTGTATGCGTGCCAGAAGCTCCTTAAGGCGGATTTTATCAGGTGTTATTCCGTCAAGGGGGGAAATAAGCCCATGCAGAACATGATAAACGCCCTTATACTCATTGGTGCGTTCAAATGCAGAAATATCCTTTGGCGTTTCGACAACACAGATTGTACTATGGTCACGCAATTCGTTTGCACAAACGGGACAAAGTTCATCTTCCGTTAAATTCTGACATTCTGCGCAGCTTTTTATTGTACTGTGGGCACGGATTATTGCGTCGGCAAAATCCTGTGCTTCCTTATCAGTCATACTCATAACGTGATATGCGAGTCTTTGTGCGCTTTTCATACCGATACCCGGAAGCCTTGCAAACTGCTCGGCAAGAAGCACGAGAGGAAGTGCGGTACTATTGTTACCCATATAAACCTCCTGATAATTTCAACGGCATACACGGGTTGACGTGTATGCCGTAAGATTTGTCAATTAGAAAAGACCTGGGAAAGAAACGCCGCCTGTGATTGCGCCCATTTCCTTTTCTGTTGTTTCTTCAATCTGCTTTACAGTATCGTTGAATGCGCTGATGATGAGGTCCTGAAGCATTTCGATATCTTCAGGGTCAACAACCTCAGGCTTGATAACAAGGTTCTTGATAGCCTTTCTGCCTGTCATTGTTACTTCTACAGCACCGCCGCCTACAGTTGTGGAGAACTCTCTGTTTTCGATATCTTCCTGAACTTCAGTGATTTTTTCCTGCATTTTCTGAGCCTGCTTAATCATGCTGTTCATATTCTGAGGACCGCCGCCCATTCCCTGTGGTAATCTTGCTTTCATTTTAATACTCCGTTTCTCCGCCGCAAAAACTTAATAGATTAACCGAAACACCCATCGGCGGAAGATGCTCCGTGATTTTACAAATTTATGATTACGTTTCGTATGAAACTGTAAATCCTTATGACTGCTGTTCAACAGGAATATTATTTTCCTGTGCTCTGTTCAATACACCTGCTAATTTATCATTCTGCGCATTTTTTTCGTCACCTACATATTTTGCTTTGATTGCAAGCTTCTCACCTGTTACAAGATAAATGGCTTCTCTCAGCTTTGCAACGTGCTCCTTATTGCGCAGAAGGTCGATAAAAAATCTGTTCGTGGTGGCAATAAACATATATCCGCCGCCTTTTTTAGCATAAGATCCACTCAATGTACCTTTGACGGAGGGACTGATTTCCGCAAATTTTTCGAGGATATCATGCCATCTTGGTTCATCAGAAAGCTGAACGGACTGGATTGCTGTAAGGTCAGCCGCTTCATTCTGCTGCTGCGGAACATACTGCGGTCTGGAATTCTGACGTACATTCTGCTGAACAGGCTGTTCGGAAAGCTTACGTTCGAGCATATCTATTTTTGCAAGAAGCTCAGGGCTTACCACTGCAGCTGTCTGTGCAGGTTTGACCGCACAAAGCTTCAACAGACTCATTTCCATTTCCACACGCTTTGCGCTGACTCTTGCCACACGCTCACTGCAGGACTGAAGTATATCAAGCTTTGACATTATTTCTTCCAATGAAAGCTTATCTGCAAGTGTTTTTATACGGTCAAGTTCACTGGGCATACATACAAGCAAGTCTATATTTTCCGGAACTGCCTTTGCAAGCATTATATTACGGAACTGTGCAATAAGCTCCTCACAGAGCTTCTGCATATCCTTGGACATATTATAAAGCTTATCTATGACTTCAACCGCTTTTGCGGCATTATTGTCAGAAATTGCTTCGATAATGTCGAACACAGGTTCACGGCCTGCAATTCCTGCTGCATTTGAAACAATATCAAGGGTAACATTATCTGAAAATGCAACGCACTGGTCAAGAAGTGAAAGTGCATCACGCATACCGCCGTCGGCTGTTTTTGCTATAAGCTCAGCAGCCTCACGGTCGAGGTTGATTTGTTCCTTTTCGGCAACATAGATAAGTCTTTCTGTAATATCAGCAGGAAGAATTCTTCTGAAATCATAACGCTGACATCTTGAAAGAATTGTCGGAAGTACCTTATGCACTTCGGTTGTTGCAAGGATAAATTTGACGTGCGGAGGCGGTTCCTCCATTATTTTAAGCAAGGCGTTGAACGCTTCCTTGGTAAGCATATGGACCTCGTCGATGATATAAACTCTGTATTTACATCTTTCAGCTGTATACACTGCACCGTCACGCAGGTCACGGATATCATTTACGCCGTTATTGGAAGCGGCATCTATTTCAATAATATCAGCAAGAGCACTTGCATCTGCGTCACGGCAGATTTCACATTCAAGGCATGGATTTCCGTCAACGGGATGCTGACAATTAAGTGCCTTGGCAAGAATTCTTGCGCAGGTAGTTTTACCCGTACCTCTTGAACCAGTGAACAAGTAGGCATGGGCGGTTTTATTATTAATGAGCTGATTGCGCAGGGTTGTAGTGATATGCGGCTGTGAAACCACATCGTCAAAGGTCATAGGGCGGTATTTACGGTAAAGCGCCTTATACATTTCACTCACTCCTTATCTGACAAGCTCCTTCATATTATCTGTGTTGATTTTCATTGTTTCGTCAATTTCATCCAGAAGTCCGACGGACTCAGCAATATTGCAGTAATAAACCTTGAAGCCGTTAACGTCCTCCATACTGCATCTGACAGCTTCTTTGAAATATTCGTTGCTCTTTTCAAGGTCTTTCATCTGCAGGCAGGCAAGAGAACAACCGCCCAATGCAAAGGAATGATTCATTCCCTCATCGACGGATTTTCTGAAATATTTCAGCGCATTTTCACCATCGCCTTTTTTCAGATATGCAAGTCCTATATCTGTATATATAAACTCAAAATAACTTTCTCGTTCGATAAGCACGTTATAATATTCGATTGCGTCATCAAATCTGCCGTTCTGTGTAAGACATCTTGCAGCAAGAAGATACACGTCGTTAAGCTTCATTCCCAGTTCGAGGCAGCTTTCGAAATGCTTTACGGCATTTGCGGGGTAACCCATCATCTGATAGCAGCGTCCCATATAAAATGACAGCACAGCTTTCTGATTATCTGTAAGTGGTTTTTCCTCGATTTCCTCCATCTTATCAAGCGATGTATTAAAATCGAAATTATGCATATCAACAACTGCTTCTATAAGCAGATTATTAAGATTTATATTGGAAAGTTGTTTTGAAAGCGGAATATCTCTTGTTCTGTTTACTGCACCTTTTACAGGCTTCATTGCAAAATATCCGCAGATAAGCTTTACATCAAACTCACCGAGGGCAGACAATGAATATTTGTTTCCTTTGTCTTCCCTGCCAAATGTAATATATGCAAAGATTGCCGCAACCAGAGCTGCTGAAAAGCCCTTTAAAAGCGGAATATAGTAAATTACCGCACCTTCTGCGCCGTAATTCGTCACCGCATAATATATTGCCAAACCACAGAATATCACCGTGTGAAGTGCAAGCCACGGAAGAAATCTTTTTATAAAATCTGCCGCAATATTCAGCAAATTACGCATCAGAATATCACCCTAAAATAAAATAATCCGATACATAGGTGTGCAGGCTGACTGCGGCACACAGAACGTTCCGCTTAATGCTGCTCGGTTCCCCGCCTGACATGGTTCACGGTGTTCCGTTGCACAGGGCCCGCACACCTATATATCGGAT
>JAZUSM010000010.1:0-18512 GCA_045606725.1 Oscillospiraceae bacterium
TATCTCTTGTGCTGTATATTGTTGTTTTCGGATTTGTTTTTGCTTTTTTACAGAAAAAGAGAGATGTTACATCTGCAATGATAGCACACGGAATTGTTGATTGGATTAGATTCTGTATTTTTGGCTTGCCAATCTAAGGTGCAAATTTCAATTTGTCGCACAGTCCAATATGTACCGCCGTATTCGGAGAAATCCGAGTACGGCTTTTCTTATTCTCCGCTGCCTGCACTTGCTCTGACAGCTGTTATAAAATGATTGAAAATCAAGTGCAGATATGATACAATAAGGAAAAAGACAGGAGGAAAAATAATTGTTCAAGAGATTTTTAAGCTATTATAAACCGCATAAAAAACTGTTTGTGCTTGATATGCTTGCTTCATTGAGCGTCGCACTGCTTGGAATACTTTATCCGATTGTAACAAGAACAATGCTCAATGACCTTATACCGAACAGAGAGTATCGTATGATTATAATTGCAGGCGTATCATTGTTTGTGCTGTATTTTATCCGTATGCTGCTGAACTATTTTATTCAGTATCAGGGACATATGATGGGTGTAAGAATGCAGGGGCAGATGAGGAGCGAAATGTTCCGCCACCTTGAAAAGCTGCCATTCAGCTTTTATGACAACAACGAAACGGGAAAGATTATGTCCCGAATGACAAGCGACCTCAACGAAATTGCCGAGCTTGCACATCACGGACCTGAAAACTTTATTATTACAGGTATAACCATTGTTGTATCGTTTCTGTACCTGACAAGCATTGATGTATGGCTGACGCTTATTGTTTTTGCCTGTGTACCTGTGCTTGTTTTTGTGTCACTTACACTTCGTAAGAAAATGAGAGCGGCTTTCCGTGAAAGTCAGGCTGCGATTGCACAGATAAACGGCTCTCTCCAGAGCAGTATTGCAGGAATTCGTGTTACAAAAGCCTTTACCAACGAGGAAAGGGAAACGGAGAAATTTGAAGAAGGCAACTCGCAGTTTATGGAAGCAAGACGTGATGCATACAAGGCAATGGGGCAGTTCCATTCTGCCACAACAATGATTACAGATGTGTTCAATGTCGTTGTGCTTATTGCAGGCGGTTTGTTTTTATACAGCGGCAGAATAAACTTTGCTGATTACTCTGCATTTATCGTTTCAATCAACCTTTTCCTTGGCCCCGTAAATACCCTTATCCGTTTTATGGAGCAGTTCCAGAACGGTGTTGCAGGCTTTGAGCGTTTTGTTGAGATTATGGAAACAGAGCCTGAAACAAACGGAGAAAAAGCTGTTGCTGTTTCACGTCTTGACGGTGAAATCAAGTTCAATAATGTCAGCAGCAGTTACGCCGAGGGTAAGGAGGTGCTGAAAAATGTCTGCCTTTCTATCGGCAAGGGCAAGACATTTGCACTTGTCGGTCCAAGCGGCGGAGGAAAAACAACGCTGTGTCACCTTATTCCGCATTTTTATAAAATAACGGACGGTGACATTCTTATTGACGGCAAGTCGCTGAAAAATATCACTATCGAATCTTTAAGGCAGAATATCGGTATTGTTCAGCAGGATATTTATCTGTTCAATGCAGGCATCCGTGAAAATATTCTTTATGGCAAGCTTGACGCAACGGACGAAGAAGTTGTTGAAGCGGCTAAAAAAGCCAACATTCACGATTACATAATGTCACTTGAAAACGGCTATGATACCGTAATCGGTGAGCGTGGAGTACGTCTTTCGGGCGGTCAGAAGCAAAGGCTTTGTATTGCGAGAGTGTTTCTTAAAAATCCGCCTATTCTTATTCTTGACGAGGCTACAAGCGCACTTGACAATGCTACCGAAATTCAGATACAGAAATCCCTTGATGAACTGAGCGAGGGACGTACAACAATCGTTGTCGCACATCGTCTGTCAACCATAAAAAATGCAGATGAAATTGCTGTTGTGGACAATGGTGAAATTACTGAACAGGGTACTCACGAACAGCTTCTGGAGCTGAATGGAACTTATGCACAGCTTTACAAACAGCAATTCAGGGAAGTATAAATTGCTTGTACCAAAGAAAAAACACCGCTATGCTGCGATTAAACAGCATAGCGGTGTTGCTATTCTTTATCATTTCATCTTAATAGGCCTCAAGACCTCATATCCTAATCCTTCAGGATAATGTCGTTGGTAGCACTGACATTCCTGTTCGCTCCATTCCCATTTTCCACCGCAGTATTCTTCAATGTTATAATTCCACGCAAGATTTTCGACCTTGCCCATAACCTCGCCGTTGTCTTTGAGGAAGTCAAAGGGTGGATGACTAAAAACAAGATAGTAGCTTGCAGGAATTTCACGGATTTCAAACCCGTCTGGAACTATTCCGTTATAATCGGCAGGAACACCTGTGCCGTAAAAATACTTGCGTTCGCCATTTTCGTTGTAATACCAGCCTGCTGTGTGTCCTGTAACAATAGGGTCGCAGACATTGTTCATACTGTCAATAATTCCGCATACGGTATCGCAGTTATTGTTTTCCCAAAAGTCGCAGTAATTTTCTGCCTTTGTGTCCCATATTCCGATGTACTTATGTGCAGGAATATACTGAATTTTTACAATAGGCTCAGCTAAAACTTTATCGCTCATTTTCAATTCTCCTTTGTGCAGTTTTTGATAATGTTCAGGAAAGATTACTACCTTGTAAATCGGAAGTGGAACAGGCACGGGATTTCTTCTGTAAGCTGCAGGTGTACATCCAAACAAACTACGAAAAGCTCTCGTCAGAGCTTCTTGTGAAGAAAATCCGTATTTTACAGCAATATCAATAATCCTTTCATCCGTATCACGCAAAGCAACTGCCACAAGTGCAAGCCTTCTGCCTGACACATAATTCTTTATTGTCATACCACAGATTTTGTGAAACTGAACAGAGCAATAATACGGCGAATAACCTATCTGCTGTGACATTTCAATGAGTGTAGGATTTTCAGTAATGTTTGCTTCAATCCAATCTATCATTTTCTGTATTGCTTCGTTCCATTCGTACAAGGCTTATCCCTCCATTCGACAATATAATAGCATAATTCAAAGGAGAAATCTTGATGTGTGTTGTGATATTTGAATTAAACTCGGTGTCTGTTTTAATATGTCTTCCTGCATTTGTAACACTTTCTTGTCAAAAATGTATTCCTGTGTTCACGGCTGCTTTCTCCTGAAATTCTCCACCGCAAACTTAAACCCACGGATAAGAAATTCCGTTGCCGCCTTGCCAACCTTTGAGTTTGGGCTCATAATATCAAAGCCGTGGTAGCAGCCTTTGAAAAGCTTGAAGGAAACCTTTACTCCGCTTGCTTTATGACGGTTCACAAATTCAATCGTTTCGTCACGGAAAGGCTCAATTCCGCCCACATAGGTAAGTGTCGGCGGCAGGTCGCTATAATCCTTCGCACGAGCAGGTGCGGCATATTCGGGGACATTGTCGCTTCCGTAAAGCTCGCCAAGATAAAGCGGCCAGCTTAAAAGATTTGATTTGCTGTTCCAAACGGGAGCGTCATTGTTCTGCGACGACTCGGTAATCATTCTGTCGTCAATCATAGGGTAGAGGGGCATCTGAAATGCGATTGAAACCTCGCCTTTGTCACGGGCGTAAAGACTCAGCGCAGCAGCAAGCCCTCCGCCTGCACTGTCACCGCCAACGAAAAGCTGGTCGGAGCGTATGTTGTATTTTTCACAGTTGTCACGCATCCACAGCAGAGCGGCGTAGCAGTCTTCAAGTGCCGCAGGGTAGGGTGCGTCAACGGATTTTCTGTAATCGGGAGCAATTACCGTGCAGTCAGCAGCGGCAATAAAATTCTCAATAAAGCGAATGTCTTGCTCGGGCAGACCAAGTGCATAGCCTCCGCCGTGCATCCACAAAAGTCCCACGCAGGACGCAGGCTTGTTTTTCGGAGTGTAAACACAAAGGCGGAGCTTTGTCCCGTCTGGACGGTCGATGTAAACCTGTTCGGAATTTATCTTGAAGGAAAAGCTTCTGCCCTCGCTGAAAAAGCGGTGCATCTTGTTTGCACCCACAAGCTGTTTTTCGGTAAACGTCGGCATAACCCTGCGGATAACCGTGCCCGTCAGGCGAAGCTCGGGACGGATTTGCTCTCTGGTAATTTTCATCTGCTCACGACCTTTCTTTGATTTAATTATACCGCTGATTTTGCGGGTGTCAAGAGGTTGAGCAATGCTGAATAATAATTGATAACATTCACGCCGTCTCGTTGGAATACTCATTGATGTGCTGTTGAAAGTCAGTAAGTCTGCATTTCATTTTCTCAAGCTCACGTTTTTCGTTGTACATACGGTTGCTTTTGCACCAGTCACAAGTGCCGTGATTTCGGCAGGTGTAGTCAACCGCCTTACTTCCGCGATAGGGTCTGCGGCGCTCCTTGCCGTGTTCTATTGCCTTGTTAAGTGACATTTTCTGCTCCTTTCAAAATGTCCAACTCCTCCAAAAATTCCGCAGGCACAGCCTTAGTCAGCCACACCCCATTCTCCGACAGAAAAAATTCAAATCCGTTACGGTGCATTTCACCCGACTTAACCTTGAACACAAAAGGCTTGCCGTGTCTTTTGCCAACGGTTACAGCGGTTTCAAGGTCTTTCGACAAATGAACATAAAGACGGCTTTTCGGTTTCAGCCCCTCCGCCATAATTGAGTCAACAAAACGCTCCGCCGTGCCGTGATAAAGAATTTCGGGCGGCTCGCACTTTTTCAGCTCAACATCAACAGGGACGGAATGTCCCTGATTTGCACGGATAAGCGTCTTGTCCTCGTTGAAGCTGTAACGCTGTTTGTTGTCAGTGCGGACAATTTCTTCAAGCTTCGCCATATCCAGCGTGTATCTGCCTGTTGCATTTACACCATCAATCAATTCATCAACATTAGCCCAGCCGTGCCCGTCAAGCGTAATACCTGCCGCAGAGGGCTTGTGCCTTAAAATAAGGCTTAAAAAAATACTTGTTTCTTTCATCTGTATCAACTCCTGTTAAAAATAAAAAAGGATACCAAGCCACGCTCGGTATCCTTACATTATACAAAAATTACAGCAATGCCTTGCAAAAGCTTATACGCAAAGCTGCTTCAAACCCACCGAGGTAATTATATTTATTCTGTTGTTTCTAATCATAGCCTGTGTCATATTCAATTGCCTCGCTTTCTTTAAAAATTTTATAAACATCATATGATTTATGATGTTTTAGTATATCACGACTGATTTGGTTTGTCAAGGGTTAATTTTATATTAAAAACGTATATAACCTTTTCATTATCAGAAATGTTGACTTTTGAGTAGGTGTTTATTATAATAAATTAAAAAGGTAAATTTGTAAAATCCAGTGATTTTCGAGGTGATAGCATGGAAAAAAGCAAGGGTAATCATATTACCAGTTGCACTATTTCTTGGGAAAATACAGAAGATGTATTAAGGGTTGTAACAAAAGTGCTTCAAACAGAAGTTCATGTGAGATTTTATGACAGTGGTGCATTAATGAGTGGCAGAATATGGCCAATGTCTGAACAACAGAAACAAGAAATGTATAGTGTTTTATATAAGTGTATAGATGACTGGGATTGTGATGACTATTCAGTTGATGAATTGGACAGCAATCGTTGGCAGTTTAAGATATGCACTCAAAGAAGTTGCCTTAGAACAGTTTGCGGTACAACTGAGCCACCACATGGAGCAGAAATTAAGAAGATTCTTTCGGAAGTAATTGGTGAAGATAATTGCTATTTCTTTTAATTAGATAATGTGAATGTATTTCTTTTATGATAAGTTAGCAATTACAGTTTATCAATCAAATAACCTAACCTGCAAAGACTAATCTTTGCAGGTTGTTTTCATTGTCTGAAATGTTGACTTTTGAGCGGGTTTTCATTATAATAAAGTCAATGACGAACAAGAATTTATGTTGGAGTACAGGAATATGAAACAGATAATATCAGAGTCTGAGCGCGGCAAAGTATATTATTGGCATACTGATATTGATTTGACTAAAAGGACAATTTTTCTTTTGCACGGATTAACTGCAAATCACACAATGTTCAATAAACAGGTTGAGTTCTTTCGTGATAAATATAACGTGATTGTATGGGACGCACCTGCACACGGAAAATCAAGGCCGTATTCCGATTTTTCATACGAAAATGCAGCTGCGGTGATGTTACAGATATTAAACGAATTGCAGATAGAGAAAGTTGTGTTGATTGGACAATCAATGGGCGGATATAATGTGCAGTCTTTTATTTTGAGGTATCCCGAAAAGGTAATAGGATTTGTTTCCATTGACTCAACGCCTTTCGGAAATTATTATTCCAAATTAGATATGTGGTGGTTAAGACAGATTGAATGGATGTGCAAACCTTTTTCGGAGAAAATACTTAAGGTATCCATAGCAAAACAAAACGCTGTTACAAAAGCAGGACAGGAGAATATGCTTGAAATGGTCAGCGATTATGATAAAGCAGAGCTTTGTCGTTTGATGGGAATTGGGTACGCAGGATTTTTGAATGATAATGTGGAATTGCAGTTGCCTTGTTCCGCCCTGCTTTTAGTCGGAGAAAAAGATAACACGGGTAAAGTAAAAAGTTACAATAAAGAATGGTCACGAAGAACAGGAACAGAACTTATATGGGTTCCTGATGCTGCACATAATTCCAATGTTGACAATCCTGATTTTGTAAATAGTTGTATAGAAAAGTTCCTGACGAAATTATAATTTGCGGAGGGTTATGCATATGGCGTATAAATTTACACTGAAAAATGTTTTTATGTACAACTATGTGCTTACCGTATCAGATGAACAGCATAGTTATGAGGCTATCGTTGAATATGCACCGACTAAAGAAAAAACAATGCTGATATGGTTGGGTGATTTCGATTTTCCTGAAGATGAAATTGATGCTATAAAATCAGAAACAGCAACCTGGTTTGCAAGTCAGAATACAAAGTGCATTTTTTATCCCAGTAAGGGCAGATAAACTTAATTATAAGATATATAACCTGCAAAGAGCAATCTTTGCAAGTTATTTTCGTTATACGAAATGTTGACTTTTGAGCGGGTTTTCATTATAATAAAGAAGACATTCAACTGATGGGGTGACTGAAATGAAAAAGGCAATTAAAATTCTGTGGGGCATTTTTGCAATCGGAATTCTGGTTTTTATTTTGTTTGTTATTTTTGCAGACAGTGACGCAACACGGTGGCGTGTTTTTTCTATTATTATGCCGATAGCGGGTCTGGCTTTCTGGGGTGCAGTTATTTTGTCCGTGATTGACCTTGTGCGTTCAAAAAAATAGTATCAATGGAGTAACTGAAATGAAAAATGCGCTTAAAAAAATCGGCAGGGTCCTGCTGGTTATATTGATTATACTTACGGTTTTCTTTTTTGGGGTATTCATTTTCCACAGGGTAATGCTGAATAAGGAAAAGCCGCTGATTGCCGAGCCGCTTGGAACGATGGTTGAGGTTGACGGCGGGGAAATGTGTGTCTATACCGAGGGCGAGGGTGAACACACGATTGTGTTTATGTCGGGCTACGGCACGCCTTCTCCTATCCTTGATTTCAAGCCGCTTTACAGCAGATTAAGCGACGATTTCCGCATTGTTGTGGTTGAAAAATTCGGCTACGGTTTCAGCGACGAAACGGATATGTCCCGTGACATAGATACAATGCTTGAGCAGACCCGTAAGGCGATTGCAGGAGCAGATATCGAAGGGGAATTTATTCTCTGTCCGCACTCTGCTTCGGGTATAGAAGCAATTTACTGGGCACAGAAATATCCCGATGAAATTGAGGGGATTGCATTTCTTGATGTGGCAATGCCCGGGTATCACGAGGAAGCGGGTTACTCTATATTTCTGGATGAACTTATGCAGATTGTTATGAATTCGGGGTTAGGCCGTCTGTTGCCTGATGAAACTCACCCGTATTCGTACAACACGGACGAACTGACCGATGAGGAAAAGGCACAGTTCAAAGCACTGCTGTTTGCACGCAGAGGCTCTGAAACGATGATACACGAAGCGGAATGGTGCAAGGAAAATATGGAAACAATTTCGGGCAACGCTGTGCCTGATGTACCGATGTTGTTTTTTACATCAAAGCAGATGGCGGCAGTAATGTTTCCGAGTGACCCTGAAAAATATCTGACGCTTGCAGAACGTTATACAGGCAGAGAGGTTGAAAATTTCCTGCTTGAATGCGGACATTACGTTCACGTTGAAGAACCTGATTTTATAGCGGAGAAAATCCGCGGGTTTGCGGAAAATCTTGACGGAGAACAGTAAAACATTAAAGGAGACATAACAATGGACAAAACAAAACTTAAATTCATCAACCGTGATATGCTGAAATATTTTGCCGTTGCGGTAATGTTTATCGGGCATTTCATTCTGTACACAACACCCGAACTTCATCTCACCGTAAGACTGAAACCCGTCGGCACATGGCTCGTTCTGTTTGCACACATGGCACCGCCCATATTCTTTTTCTTTATTGCAGAGGGTTTCCGTTACACAAAATCAAAAAAGAAATACGCACTGCGGCTTCTTGGATTTGCGGTAGCAACGCAGTTTGTCTATGTGCTTTGTCACGAGATGTGCTTTGATATGCGTGTGTTTTTCACGGAGTGGAACGTGATAATGACGCTGTTTCTGGGACTTATGGCTCTTATTGTATGGGAGAGCAAGCTTCCGCTGGCTGTAAGATTGCTGTTGACTGCACTCTGCTGCGGTGCAGGATTTTTTACGGAATGGTCAATTACGGGCGTACTGATTATTCTTGCACTCCACATTCTGCGTGAGCGTCCGTTGCTGAGGTTTGTTGTATATGAAATAATAATTATTGTGTATATGATAATAGGAACAGGCGGCATCGCAGGAATTTTAAAACCCATAAATTTTATAACGGTAATTATGTTCACCGTTCCGATGATAATTATCACGTTTTTCTACAACGGTGAAAAGGGGAAGAATTCAAAGTTCTCCAAATACTTTTTCTACATATTCTATCCTGCACATCTGCTGCTGGCTTACATTGTAAGGCTGATTGCGGGGTAAGCTCTTATAAAATAAACAGCATACCGACTAAAAAATCGGTATGCTGTAATTTTTTATTCAGCTTAAATAGAATATTTGCTGACCTGACTGCTGAGCTGTCGGGAATGTTCGGAATTGTGCTGTGCGGCGGATTTCATACCGTCCATGCTTTCCGTAATCTGTCTTGTGGATTTGGTAAGCTTGCCTGCGCTGTCGGAAACAACGGCAACATTATGCGTGATTTCCTTTACGCTTGCGTTGATGTCGGAAATTGTCCTTGAAATGCTTGCGCTCTGCTTTCCGATTGCAGACATCTGTGTGCGGATAGAAGATGTTGTGCTACCGTATTCCTCACCGAGCGCAGCAAAGGAGTCGTAATCCTTGGCAACATCTGTGGAAACAAAGGTTATCATCTCGTTAAGCACGGTTGTAAGGGTTTCAACAGCAGAAATAATCTCGTTGTTGATGGTGTTGATTTCAGCTGCAGCACGGTCAATCTCGTTACTGAGCGTACCGACTTCCGTTGCAACAATGGCAAAGCCTGCGCCTGCCTGACCTGCACGGGCAGCCTCAATCTGAGCGTTGATACTGAGAATTCTCGTCTGACTTGCAATGCCACTGATTTCTTCAGCAATCTGCTTGACTTGAGTGATTTTTTCAACGTCATGCTCTGCCTTCTGCATACGGGTCTGCATACTGTGGATGCTGTTGAGAGTGTTCTTCTGATTATCTACAGCTGTTGCAGAGCTTGTCTGTGCGCTTTCATTTGCCTTTTCAATCATCGTGCAAATCTGATTTACATTTTCAGCGAAGGCAACAATTTCCTCTGCACTTTCCGAAAGCTGCTGGGAAAGCACCTTGCTGGAGCGTGCGCTTTCCTGCATATTGATGCTTATGCTTTCAAGCTCGCTGTTCATACCCGACATAATTCGTGTGTTGCTGCTGACAGTGGTGTTCATCTTTTCGCCCGAGGAAACAATTTCATCTGCTGACTGAACAACCTCTTCGACAAGAGTGCGGATTTGTCTGATGAACATATTCATATTGCCTGCGATAACTTCAAGCTCATCGCCTGTTCTGATGTCGATTTCCTTTGTAAGGTCGCCCGAGCCGTTTGCAAGCTCCTGGACCTTGTTGTTGAGTTTGTTCATTCCGCGTCTGAACTTCATCATCAGAAGCAGAAGAACAGTAAGGCTGATTGCGTATGTAACAATGCAGGTGAGTATAACAAGATTACGGAGATTTTCCATCTGCTCGTCAATCCAGTTTGCGCTGATATCAACGCCGATTGCGCCTACTACTGCATCGCCCACAAAAATCGGACTGTAAGCGGAAACGTGGCTGCCCCATTCGTCTGTGAAAGGCTCGTCATCAACGGTTGTAACCTTTTCTGTAAAAGCGTCAGCCATAGCCTGAGTCATTTCACACTCGTCACCGATTGCACCGGGTTCTTCAGGGTCAGAGTCAACAACGAAGATGAAGCTTTCATCACCCGTTTGCTGTAATGTGTAGATATACTCGATGTCAGCGTTGTCCCTGAACACAGCAAGCTCGTCGATAATCTGCTGATATTCCGCAGAGCCTTCCTCGCCTACATCAATTGTCTGCAAAACCTCGCCCGTTACGCTCATTGCCGCACACTGTGCAACGTTCTTGGCGTTGCTCTGGATTTGTCCGAACAGTGCTTGTTCAGAACGGCTGTACGCCATAAATCCGAGCACAGCATTGCCGGCAAGCAAAAGAACTGCAAGCCATATAAACAGCTGAGTGAAAATTCCGACCTTACGTACTTTCATAATAATTCCCCCTGATAAAGATTTGACTTTTCAAGTCACGGTGGAAAAATTCAAATTATAATATAAATATTGTAGCATATTGCTAATGAAAATACAACTATTTTTGTGAGATTTTGTAATAAATGTACAATTGAAGTTGCTCTGATATATTGAATATATTCGTAAGAAACTGAAAACAGCATACCGACTAAAAAAATCGGTATGCTGTAATTTTATGCCGTTATCCCGCAAGAGTGCTGTAAGGTCTTATCTTCTTCACAACCCTTGCCTTTTCGCCGCTTGTCATAAGCACGGCGCTGTCCCTGGGCATACACAGCACCGCTTCGGGCTGTTTGTACGCGCGACAGCCGATGAACTCAGCCGTGTCAATATCCTGCGAACCCAGATAGAGCAGGTGGTCGCAGTTGTTGACAATGGTTTTTGCCTCGGCAGGAGTGTACATACTTTCAAGCTGGGTCATACTCTGTAAAATCAGGCTGACGGAAATCTCACGTGAGCGTATTACCGAAATCACCTTGTCAAAGTCGGGAATCTTTGCGCTTGAAGCGAAGTCGTCCATTATTATTCGCACGGGTACTTCAAGTCTGCCGTCGTCGTTGGAGTCGGCAAGTGAGCAGAGCAGCTGCAATGCCTGAGTGTAGAACACGTTTGAAAGTCGGTCGAAGGTTCTGTCCGTGTCGCTGACGTTTAAGAACAGCACTGTTTTCTTTCTGCCCAAATCCTGAATGTCAAAGCATTTCGGATTTTCAAAAATGGTGCGTGCCTCCTCAAACTCAAAGGACTCAAGAGCACGGTTCACGAACTCCTCTATACTGCTCCACATCTTTTCAGCGGCGGAGCTGGAGCGTATCTGATTGAACTTTCTCGAAGCAAAGGTATTGGGGTGCTTTTCCGACCAGCGCAGGAAAGGAAGCTCGCCGTTGGGCTTGATGAAAGCCTGATGAAGCTTGCAGACGCTTGTCATTGTGTGCTCGTTTTCGTCAAGAACTTCAAGGCAGTAGGCGATGAGGAAAGCAATGTACCCAGCCGCCGCCTGCTCCCAGAACGGGTCGTAGGTAGAAAGGCTCGGCATAATCGTATTGGCGAGGGTCAGCACGTCCTGCTCACGATATTTGCCACTGCTGTAACGGCGAATTCCTTTCAGCGGATTGTAGCCGCAGGACTTCAGCGGGTCAACAAGGTCAAGGACATACACGTCGTATCCTTTTGCTTCAAGCTCGGATTTGAACATTTTGCAGAGCCGTCCCTTTGTGTCGGAAACAACCATACTTCCGCTGATGTTCTGAATGTTGGGGATAACGTAACCTCCCGTTTTGCCTGAACCTGACGAGCCGATTATCAGGTCGTTGTTGTTGAGTCCCGTAACTCTTGTGTCGTTTGAAACTGCTACGCCCTCTGCTAAAAATCTGATGTTATTCATAATCATTCTCCTTTCATTATCTCTGTTGCAAGTCCGAATTTGATTGCTTCTTCTGCGTAAAAATAGCTGTCCTCTGCGGTAACCTTGCAGACTTCTTCAATGTCCTTGCCTGTTCTTTCGGCAATTATTTCAGCAAGAATCTGTTTGGTTTTGTTGAGGCTGTCAAGCTCACGCTGAATTTCGTGTGGCTTGCGTCCTCCGATGTCGTTTCTGCCGTAGGACGGGTCGTGTATCATCACACGGGAGTGGGGGAGTATCTGCCGCACGTTGCCTGCAAGGAAAAGTATCGCACCCATACTTGCGGCTGTACCCGTGCAGACGGTTTTTACGGGTGATTTCATCAGCCTGATGAAATCGTACACTGCAAGGCCGCTTATCACGTCGCCGCCGGGACTGTTTATGTACAGCGTGATTTCCTCGCCCGTGCCGTTTCTGTCAAGGTACATAAGCTGTTTCAGCAGCTCGTTTGAGGTTGTCGCATTGACCTCCTCGGTGAGAAAAATCTCTCTGCCCGAAAGCAGCTCGTCCTCAATTCTTACGCAGTCAATTCCTCTTACAGTTTCCTTTAAAATGTTTGCCATATCAATTACCTCCATTTACTTTTCGTAGCCATAGCTCATATAGTGGTTGAATTTGCTGTATTTTTTCTTCATATCGCTGATTGTTTCGCAGTATCTCGTCAGAAAATGTCCGACGATGAAGCCGTGCTGAATTTCCCCGCAGCTTCGCAGTTGATGCTCGTATTCAGTAATAGGCTTTGACTGAACCCAAGCGGCACACTGAACCTTTTCAAGCGTTTTCAGCAACTCCTGTATCGTTGTCTTTTCCGTCAGCACGAAATTTGCGTGCTCCTTCATTTCCTGCTGAAGTTTCGGGAAAAGTTCCGTCGCACCCGTTACCTTGTACACCTTTTCAGCGAAATGTTCAAGGTATGCTTTGACGGTTACCGAAAGAAAAAGTTTGATTGCTCCAACACGCTTGCCAGCTGTTAAAACAGCACAACGGAGAACAGCGATGTATTCTGTGCGGAGACCGTTGCGCTCGTCGATGTCCATTTCGTACTGAAGTCCCTCAAGATTTGGAATGGCGTCAAGCAGGCAGAGTATTTCTCTGTATGTGACCGTCTGGAGATTTACGGTGGACATATTGTGCGCCTCCATAAGCACCTTAACGTCCTTCAGAAGCGTTTCCCTGTTCTGGCTGGCAATTTCGCTGAGCTTCATATTTGCCACACGTGGAATGATTTCGTCAACGTCAGCCTTGTTGTCGATGTAGCCCTTTTGTGAGTCTTCAAGTATCTTTTCAAGTTTTGTTCCCATAAGAACAACCCCTTTCGTTGTTATTGATTGTCGGTAATCAACCCCGAAGCGTTACGATACCCGGCTTCGGTCGGGTAATAAAAAAATATACGGTTGTCAAGGTTCATTCATCCTCCTTGTCCAACCGTATATTTTCGGGCAAAACAAAAAAGGATATAGCTCGGCCGTTAACCGATTCTATATCCCGTAATTAACTTTTTATAAAGGTACAATCTGTACCGTGCTTTTATTATATCACGGATGGGCGGATTTGTCAAGGGGATTTTGCAAATCTGAAAATCTTGACATTTTTCGCACGGTATGATATAATACATAACGCTGGTTCGGAGGGCAGAACATTCAACGGAAATGTAATGCTGGATAAGACCGCAGGCTGAGATGCCTGCTGTTTTATCCGGCTTTTTTTATGGAGGTATGAAAATGAAAAACAACAGCTTTACAGAGGGCGCGATACTGCCGAAGCTTCTGAAATTTATGCTGCCTGTATTGTTTGCAATGTTTTTACAGGCGATGTACGGTGCAGTTGATCTTCTTGTAGTTGGACAATTTGCCACGGACGCTGACGTATCTGCCGTATCAACAGGCTCGCAGATTGTACTGACAATAACTAACCTCATTGTCAGCTTTGCGATGGGAATTACTGTTGCGGTTGCACAGCGTATCGGGCAGAAGCGTCCCGAAGAAGCGGCTCAGACAATAGGCACGGGACTTATAATTTTTGCAATAACTGGAGCAGTTTTTACCGTTATAAGCGTCATTGGTGCAAGCGGACTTGCGACAATAATGCACGCCCCCGAAGAAGCCTTTGACCTTACTACGGACTACATAAGAATATGCGGCGGCGGTTTTATTGCTATCACGGCATACAATCTGCTGGGAAGTATTTTCAGGGGACTTGGCGACTCGAAAACTCCGTTGATTGCGGTAGGTATTGCCTGCGTGTTCAACATCATCGGCGATTTGTTCTTTGTTGCCGTGTTAAATCTTGGTGCGGCAGGTGCGGCGATTGCAACGGTTATTGCACAGCTTATCAGCGTTGTGATTTCATTTTTCATTATCAGAAAAAAGGAGCTTCCATTCGAACTGAAAAAAGCTCATCTTAAAATTGAGGGAGCGTATGCAAGGACAATTCTCCGTATCGGTACACCGATAGCATTGCAGGATTTTCTTGTGGGAATATCATTCCTCGTTATGCTCGCAATCGTGAACAGCCTCGGTGTAACAGCCTCCGCAGGTGTTGGTGTAGCGGAAAAGGTTTGTGCGTTCATAATGCTTGTGCCTGCCGCTTTTATGCAGTCAATGTCAGCCTTTGTAGCACAGAATTATGGTGCGGGTCATACCGACCGTGCTGTAAAGGCACTCAAAAGCGGAATTGCGGTATCAATGTGCTTCGGCGTTGTGATGTTCTGGGTAACATTTTTCCACGGCGACCTGCTGGCAGGAATATTCTCAAACAAGCCTGATACGGTAAGTGCTGCGTGGGACTACCTGAGAGCGTATGCAGTTGACTGTCTGCTGACCTGTTTCCTGTTCTGTTTCATAGGCTTCTACAACGGTCTGGAGAAAACAAAGTTTGTTATGGTGCAGGGAATAGTTGGTGCGTTTCTTGTAAGAATACCCGTTGCGTTTGTGATGCAGCACATTGGTAACGGTTCGCTGTTCCTTATCGGACTTGCGACACCTTGTTCCACGGTTTTACAGATTATTATGTGCTTTGCGGCTTATGTGCATTTTAAGAGGAATGTTCGGGGCAAGCAGCTGCAGTCCGCTGATAAAAATTGAGATTAAAGCAAACAGCATACCGACTAATAATCGGTATGCTGTAATTTTATCAGAATTGCCATTATCAATATGTCATTAAATTATCCGTCTAAAAAGGAAATTTATTGTGCAAGGTAATTTGGGACAGCGAAAAGCGTACAAATTATATAGGGTAAAGTACAGATTTTTTCAACATATATTGTAAATTATGTATAATTTCTATAAAGATTTTTGTTAATATTTTACACAATAAACGGTAAAGTAACGTTAACTTTAAATTTATTGATAATTGTGCAGCTTTAAGGTATAGTTATTACTGTTGTCTGTTTATGCAAATATTCCGACACAAAACATACCTTCAAAGGAGAATGACAATGAAACTCAAAAGAATCGTATCAATTTTATCTGCGGCAATTTTGACAATATGTTGTGCCACAACCGTTTATGCTGAAACTATTTCCCTTGATTTCGAATGTTCCGAAATTCCTGTGCTTGAGCCATGGGTGAATTTTTCTTTCCCGCTTGACCATTACGATATGACAAAACTCAATGATGACGCTGAAGTAATCGTTGAATACAGCCATGAATTCATAGCGGGTGAAAATGATGTTCCCGATGAGGAAGAAAGCTACAGAAGCGAATGTCCGATAGAGCTTATCGTGCAGAGCTGGTCTGATCCCGACACTCCTATGGTAAATGCTACAGGCGGTGTATGGGCAAAGGTTGCACCATACGAATGGGGAAACGGTGTTGCAAAATTCAGCAAGGCTGATATGATTGCCGCATACGGTACAGATGATTTTTCAGGTGTTGACGCACTCAATATCGGAGCAACAGGTCACGCACTGCTTACAGTAACAAGCTTCACAGTAAATGGCTGTCAGGATGATATCTACATCAAGATGACAGATGCTGAGCGTGCGGAAGCTTACAAGAATGCCCTTATAGCTGTTCTTGCATCTGCGCTTGTGATAATTATAACTATTATTGTTGTATTTATGATTATACTTAAAAGAAAGACAAGCTACGCATACGATGCTGCTACAGGAAAATACATTAAAACCAAGTAATATACAAAACCTGTTATCTTTTGCCCCGCCCTCAATCGTACTGTCCGTACAATTGGGGGCGGGGCATTACTCTATACCCCTTGTTACACTTTTTACGTGCTTCATCATACCCTGAAATCCGCTGTCGCCGTAGGCTTCCATAAGTGCGGAAAACTTCATCATCTTTTCCATACCATAATCACATTTAAGCATTTCAATGTAACCCTGCACACGCATACGCACAATCAGCTTCATTATGTCACGGTATTCTGCCGTGCCTCCGGATTTGTCATAAAAAGTAAAGAAGCCTTTTCGTAACCTTTGTCAAGAAACTCTTTTTTTAGCCGCCTCAATAAGCGTTGTCTTTGTAGCTGATTGTTCATTCATATTCTGCACCTGCCTTTTGGTAATGATAACATAACGGATGTTATGTTATCAAGATGGGATATTCCGCAAGTATTTGTTATTCTTCGGAGACTAACAAACACAAATTGTTTCCATGACTATTACTTGAAGCAATAGTCAACTTTTTTAAATATGAGGGTTGACAATAAGCAACTTGCACGATATATATTCTGAATTACTACATTGAACGTTGAAAATATGTGATGTTTGCCTAAATTCAAACAAATAATATCCCAAAACATTGACAAACATGATATAAAAGCATATAATTTAGGTATAGCATTTGCAGGATTGTCGACAAAATCTTGCATTTTGGCAATATAAGCCAAAATTTCGTGCATATTATTACTTACCCGGAGAAATTATTTTCCGGAGAAAGGAAATGTTATGAGAAATTTAAAAATGTCAAAGAAACTGTTGGTCGGATTTGGTTCAGTGCTTGTGCTGCTGATAGTGATTGTTTATTTCGCTGCAAGTGCATTCAAGACCGTAGGAAATCTTCTGACTGAATTTTATGAAGAACCGTTTGCAGATGTTCAGATTGCTGATGAATTTATGCTTGACGTAAATCTTGCGGCTAAGAATATGCTGTTTGCTGCTTCCTCCACAGATAACGCTGAAACAGCTGAACGTCTGAATATGGCGGAAGAAAATATTGCTGATATGGAAAATGCACTTGCCGAGTTGAAAACGCATTACTCGGGTGATATGGCGGACGTTGAGACAATTGAAAAGAACATTGAGCCGATCAGAACAACTCTCCAGCATTTCAGGGCTGCTGCTGAAAAGCACGATGTAGAGGCTGCCTTCAAGGTTTACAAGAGCGAGATGCTTCCTGAGCTTCAGGCAATTCAGGCTGCTGCACAAAATATATGTGAATATGAAAAAATCAAAGCTGAGGAAATGTACAGAGAGGCTGAAAACCGTGCAAGTATGACCGCTGTCATCATTTCCGTGATTGGTATTGCGGCACTTGTAATCGGCGTACTTATTGCAGCGATTATCACAAAGAGCATTGTATCCGCACTCAAGAACGTTGAAAATGCCGCTGACGAAATGGCAAGAGGCAACTTCGATGTGGATATTACATACTATTCCAAGGACGAGCTCGGTTCTCTTGCTGATTCTATGAGAACTATGGCTTCAAACACAAACAATGTTATCTGGGATATCAATAAGATGCTTGACAGCATTGCTGAGGGTGACCTTTGTACGGACACTGAAAATGAAGCTATGTATGTAGGCTCATTCACAGGAATACTTCAGCAGCTGCGTGCATTTACAAGTCATCTCAATGACACTGTTACACAGATCAATGTTGCTTCGGATCAGGTTTCCGTTGGCGCAGATCAGGTTTCTGAAGGTGCGCAGTCCCTTTCTCAGGGTGCAACGGAACAGGCTTCTTCTGTTCAGGAGCTTGCGGCTACATTTGAGGTTATCGCTAATCAGATCAAGGAAAATGCTGAGGACGCTGAGGAGGCAAACAGCAAGACAAATCTTGCGGGTGCTGAAATGCAGGAAGCTACCGCAAAGATTTCCGAGCTTGTAGAAGCAATGAACGAAATCAGCACTTCCTCCGACGAAATTCAGAAGATTATCAAGACTATCGAGGATATTGCGTTCCAGACAAATATTCTTGCGCTTAATGCCGCTGTAGAAGCTGCAAGAGCAGGTACGGCAGGCAAGGGCTTTGCGGTTGTTGCAGACGAG
>JAZUSM010000011.1:0-27587 GCA_045606725.1 Oscillospiraceae bacterium
TGATTTCTACAACAACCAACGTATTCAACTCAAAACAAAACTGACTCCGTATGAAAAACGAAGTCAGTATGTTGCTTAAAACTTATTATTTACACCATAGAGGGGTGTTTTTGTGCTGTCCGTACAATTTGGGGCGGTGCAAAAGCCCTATGGGGTATTTTACATTAAAAGTTTTAGGGAGGGAGTTTGAGGGAGGACCCTTTTCCAAAAGGGTCTCCCTCAATAGTTCTCCACAATGTTTCCTTAATCGTTACTTACGAACGGTCCTGACCGAAGAGGGGGTTAGCCTCGATGATTTCCTTATGGATATCCTTAGCGATTTCGCGGACGATTTCGGGTGATGGTTTACCTGTATAGTAACCCTGGATATAGTCCACGCCGAAGTCGATGACCATACGCATTTCATTGGAGGTTTCGACGCCCTCTGCCAGCACCTTGATATTGTTCATTTTGGCAAACTCAACGGTTGTGCGGACGAACATCTGCTTATTAACGTCCTTATGGATATCGCTGATAAGGAAGCGGTCAATCTTGATAAGCTGAGGTGCATAGCGCATAAGGTTGATGATATTTGAGTGTCCTGCGCCGTAGTCGTCGATGGCGATATTGTTTTCCTTGCCAAGCTTTCTGATTGTATCAAGCTCGTTGTCGGAAACGGTGTCCTGCTCGGTAAGCTCAAAAATGAAGCTGTCCATATATTTTCCGTACTTTTCACGGATAACGTCAAGGTCCTCAACTCTGAGGAACTGTCCCGGAATAGTATTGATGAACACCTTTCTGTCGCCGAAAAGCTCCCTGTCCCTTTCGAACTGGGCCATGATGTTGAACATTGTAGCCTTTTCGACATCGTACAGACGGTTGTATTCCTTGGCTGCTGCAAGAACTTCGAGAGGGTTCATGCCGATAGTCTGGTCGGTACGCATGAGTGCTTCGTAAGCAAATATTTCGCCCGTTTTAGCATTGACGATAGGCTGGAAATTGTAGGTGAAGAGATTTTTCTCAATCAGCAGGTCGAAAGCCTTGTAGTGACCCTTAGGGGAAACCTCCTCCTTGACAGCAAGACCGACGCCGTATTTCAGACGGTTCATGTAAAGCTCACCCTTGGCATACTTGAGATAGCTTTCAAGGTTTGGTTCCCAGTCAGAGCCGACAACCGAACAGCCTGCGTTGGCTTCAACGTAGTAGTCCTTGCCGTTTGTATTGTTGTAGCCCTCAACAACGCTGAAGAAAACACTTGTTGCGTTGTTGATAACATCGCTTACTTCGTCCTGATTGTTATAGTAATTTACAATTACAAACTCGTCCTCGCTGATATGGGCAATAAAGCAGTTCGTCGGGTTGGCAATTTTCAGCGCCTCGCCGATAAAGATAACAGCGTCCTCAGCGTCAGCCATACCGTAGTTTTCCTGAATGTAGGTATACTTCGGAAGCGCATAGACAGAGAAGCTCAGAGGTTTTTTGCGGTTTTCCTCGATTGATGAGAATTCTTCAAACCAGCGTGACAGACCCTTGAAGTTCGGTATATTGGTAACAGGGTTTGTCATTGCCGCAGTTTCAATGCTCAGGCGCATTTTCATCTGCTTGAAGTGGTTTGTTGCGATATTGAATGCAATTGTTACAGCCTTTACGATACGGTTGATTTTTGCGGCATGCTTTTGAATCATGTCGGTTTTTACCGCATAGTAACCCACAACCTCACCGCTGACGTGAATAGCTGTAAGATAGCAGGAATTGCTGTCGTTTATCCAGCTTTCGATATTCGGAACCATATCGGTTATGGACATGCTTGAAATAGTTTCAGGTTCGGAATATGACTGCTTTGAACCGATTACGATAAGCTCGTCGCTGAAAGGCGCTTTTTTGGTAACGCTTGAGTCAATTGAAGCTGCAACATAATCGCTGTTAAGACAGATATAGGAATTTTCGAGAATTGTATTTTCAATGCAGCTGTAGAGGCTGTTCATATCGTTTATTTCAATCATATGGTCAATGCTTGCATAAACGAATTCCTCGTGAAGCTCCATTTCATTGATAGTGTTGTGAAGGTCAAGAGCAGTGCTGCGGAAGGAAACGTCGGAAAGCTTTTCACAGCCGCAGGACTCGGAGATAACAGTTGTAAAGTCATAGGTAAGGGTTTCAGGGGTGCTCTGTTCGTCCATTGCTTTGAGAGCAGTGCTGAGAATAAGCTCAGAAAGGGTTTCTGCATCGTTACTGCAGGTTGTGAGCTGAGGTGAGAAATATTCTGCCGCAGGTACGCCGTCAAAGCCTGTTACGATAACGTCTTCGGGCACTCTGTAGCCGCATTTTTTAAGCTCTGAGCAAGCGGCGAAGGCCATATAGTCATTAGCGCAGAAGATAGCCTGCGGAGGCTTTTTCCAGTCCTTGAGAAGATTGTAGACAATAGTTCTTACAGGGCTTTCCCAGTACTGACCGTAATCGACTTTGGATTCGTCAAAGGCGATGCCGTTTTCTTCAAGCACTTCCTTGTAGCACTGAATACGGAAAGCGGAGTCCTTGTCAGCTTCAATATTGTGCCCAGCGATAAAGAAAGTATCGGTTACGCCGTGGTCCCTGATAACGTGGTTAAGCATATCCTTGAAGGCATTTGCGCTGGATGGCTTGACAGACCAGCAGCCATCGTAGGTTTCGTCAACAACGACAACAGGTTTGCCGCAGACCTTTGCGTGAGTGATTATATCATTTACAAGCTGTTTATTATGGAAGCTGCCGTCAATTACAACAAGAACATCGACAATATCAAAATTGATAATGCCGTAGATAGATTTAGCGCTGTTATCAAAAGCATTGCCGTTGTAGAAATCGGAAAAGCTGTTGAAAACAATCATTTTACAGTCCATTTTCTCGCAGAGGAAATGGAGCCTGTTTATATAGTCAGCGCGGCATATGTCATTGATTTTGGTCAGACAGACGCCTATTATCCTTTTATTTCCAATCATAAGAACCTTCCTTGTTGTATGACGTTGATATACCTAATTAAATGATAACACAAAGGGAAAGATATGTCAACAGCAATATCTGCATTAATGAGAATATAATGTAAAATAATTATAATCCGCCTATGCATAAAAATACAGCACCCCTTTTCAGAGGTGCTGTGGATTACTGTTTTGCTGTTTTTCTCAGGCTTTCCGCCCATATGAGGAGTATTACACCGATTACTGCGAGCATACCGCCTATGCTGTACAAGTCGGGGGAAATCACGTCGCAGGTGCATTTTACAACAGTTCTTACAAGTCTGTCGCTTTCGCTGTAGGGAAGCTGCATTGAAAAAATAAAGGTTGCCGCAAGAACTGCAGCGCCGCCTGTGAGGATTGCTCCGCCGCCCCAGCTTAAAACCCGTGCGCTTTTTTTGTTTATAACCTTAAGCACCACAAACATTGCCGCCGCCATTGCCGCTGTTACAACTATTGCAGGAATTGAGCCGTACATACGCAGGACGGTAAGCGTGCTGCTGCCGAGGGACTGCTCCATATTTTCCGCAGAAATCATTTCCAGAAGCGGTTCGGCACGCTCTATTTCGCTGCAGGCAAGCTCTATGTCATGTTCATTCAGGGAATAGCCCATTGTGTTGTCAATAACGGGGACGTTCTCTCTGAACACCTTTTTTATCTGTTCGGGAGTAACCTTTTCGGGTGCTGTTCCGCTTCGGAAGAACTCTCCGTACTCCGCAAGACGTGCTCCGAGAAAGGTTCTTATGGTTGACTCCTCGTAAATCGTTTTTATGTCGTCACGGGTGAGTCCCGTGCCCTGTGACATGGTGTAGATTGCGTCCTGCACGGTTTCTCCGCCCTGCTCCAGAGGCAAAGCCATCACGTCAAGCCTTTCGGCAAATTCGGCAAGCTTTCTTTCGTCCGTCACAAGCCTGAGCATTACAGCTCCTACCGAGGCTATGATAAGCGCAAGCATTATCACCGATGTAATCAGCGACCCTGTGAATTTTGCTGCACCAGAAAAAGCGGTGCTTCTGCTCTGCACCTTTACGGGAACGATTATTTCCTCATCACGTGAGGGAAGCTTTCTTACAAAGCCGTTGTTTTCCGCTGCCTCTTCGGGGAAATCCGCTATCGCCTCTCCCCTTTCGGGAATGAGCGGCAGAATATCTTCCTCCTGCTGCTTCGGCGCTTCTATAATCGTCTGCTCCGTGTCCTTTTCAAAGGGCACAAGGTCTGCTCCGCAGCTTATACAGCAGGTCATCTTTTCGTTGTATTCCTTTCCGCATTCAGGGCAAATCATTTTCATCAATCCTTATCTTTTTGGTATATTATGGTCATTACATTAATATAATATACCATTTTATGCCAAAAGTCAACGAAAAAAATTCGACAAAAACCGACAGAGAACAGCAAAAGGCTTCCCGACGGTAAAAGACGGGAAGCCTGCATTGTAAAATCATATTCTTTTTTCCTTGCCTGTGCGGACATAGTAATTGTTTTTTTCCTCATACATTTTCTTATCCGCCCTGTTTAACGTTTCGGTAAAGCTTTCGCCTGCTTCGTGCACCGAAATACCTGATGAAGCCGTGCACTCAAAGCCAAGCTGCGCGGAGGCTTCTTCAAGCTTTTTATGAACCTCGGCATTTATTTTTTTGATTACTTCCGTATCGGTTGTTCTTATCACAGAAACAAACTCGTCGCCGCCCATACGGTAGGACGAGCCTTTCTTGCCGACTGCCGAAGCAATTGCCGAAGCGATGCTGCAAATGAATTTATCACCTGACTCATGCCCGAGGGTATCGTTGATATGCTTCAGACCGTTTCCGTCGAAAAGGATAACGGAATATTTATCGCAGGGGCGTATGCTGTTGGTGATATTATAGTAGTAAAGTCTGTTGCGCAGACCTGTCATTTTGTCATACTTGCCGTATACCTCGATAACAAAGGCGTAGTAGAGCATTATTACAAATGCGCCGCCGATGTACATTACCTTATAGGTTGAATTCAGACCCTGAAGTATTATTGCCGCAAGCTGGAATATAAAAAGCTCGGCAAGATAAACCTTGTCCACAAGCTCAACGTATCTGAATTCGATGTATGAGTAGATTGCCCACACGATTACGAAGATAATTCCGATAACCTCGTTGTAAATGAAAAACGGTCCTCGTGAATAAACAACGTCCTCGGAGATTGTGTAAAACAGCTCTGTAAACGGTGACGAAAGCGCTGCAATTATGCTTATTACTTCAAGCGCAAAGCAGACATAAAGCGGCTTATGGATTTTCCTTGTACTTGCAAGGACAAGGAAAAACATACTCATAGGTGCAAAAAGGTAGATTGATATATTTGACAGATGCGCAAGGGGCATTACCTTATAGCGCTCAGACAAATCTCTGCCCACATATCCGAGAAGTATAAGCATATCGGCATATGCTCCCAGAATATAGAACAGGTTTTTACGCCTTTCAAGATGACTGCTTCGCCTGATGATTGTCATAAGTACAACCAACGCAATCGAAGTCAGAATGTATATATATGTATAATCAAGCAAAAAATTCCCTCCGTTGATAGGGTATTATGTAACAATTATACACTTATATTGTCTAAAAGTCAATCCTGTCAGTAAATTTCAGCGCTGTAGACCTGATAACTTGTCAGTCCCTCGGGGTAAGCCTTTTCGCTGTAGGGCACGCCGCTTATCAGCATGGAGTTGCTTCTGTCAAGAAGCGTAGGTGATGCCCCGTAATTTTCCGCAAGGTGCATAAAGGTGCTGAGCACATACGGGGAGTCAACATTATCGTCGGTCATTGCCGCAACCTTTCCGTAATCCATATCCGCAACTGCTTCAATGGTTTCAAGGTCGTACTTTTCGGTGTCGTGGGCAGGGAGATAGTGGGAGAAATCCGCCGAGAAAAGGAAAAGACATTCCTTGTCAAAGGAGGAATAAAGCTCTGCAAGTCTTTCGGGGGTATCCCTGTCAGCCATGTTGTCCACAAGCACAAAGGCAATTTCCGAGTCGGGAAAATAATATTTTATATAGGGAACAAGCGCTGAAATCCCGTGGTCAAGCATTGCCATATCGTCGTCGCAGACCGCACCCGTTTCCTCCATTATCGCACCCGTCAGTACGGTGTCGCACTCAAGCCTACCGAAGGGAGTATCCCAGTCGCAAAGGGAGGTGCAGAGTGGGTTGTCCTCGGTGAAGTGCATTGTTGCCGTAACAATGACGGTATCCGTCACGGTATCCGTTTGATTGCGTGAAGAAGCGGCGGTTTCAAGAAAGCCTGCTATAAGTCTGCCTGCAAGGAGATGATGAGGAACAGTACCGCAGAAAATTGTGCCGCTGCTGTCATAATCAGCGGCGTCCGACGTGTGGACGGAAAAGCTGTTCCTGTCATAATATGGGCAGGAAAGAGGCTTGCTTTTCGGGATAATCATCGAGGTGGTAATTTCCGTAACGGGAGTTTCCGTTCCCGTATCATTGTAAAGGTTGTTCTTACAGCCGCAGGCTGCGGAAAGCATAAGCAATCCGCAGCACAGAAGGGCTGTTGCTTTTTTAAGTGTTCTGTCCATTGTCTTTCACCGTGATTGTGGTGTATTCGGACATTCCCCACTTGCCGTCGTAGTTGCGTGCTGCGGCGCTTTCAAGGAGGTACTTGCCCGAGGTGGAAATTCTGAAGGTATATTCAGCAACGCCGTGCTGATTGGTGTAAAGGGTAAGAAGCTGACCGTTTACGTTTGCCCAGCCGTTGCTGCTTTCGTCATATCTTCCGCAGGACGGAACAACGTCGTTTACGGTGTAATAGTTGTAGCCGTTCTCGTCAGCGCCGCCCTTTACGGTAATCTTTACGGTAACGAGTCCGCCTGGGACAAGGTCGCCGCTGATGGTTTTGTTTACGGTAAGGGTAGGCTTTGTGTCGTTCTGGGTAGGGTTGCCCCAGTAGTTTGCAACTGCAAGGATTTCGCCCGACTTTACAGCAAAGTCTGCTTCAGCGAACTGTTCCTCGGTAAAGGTGATGTGCGTGCCGAAATGGCGGTCAAGGGTAACAGTTTCGGGCTTGCCGTTTCTTGTGTAGGTAAATGCGGCATCGGCATCACTCTTGGTGGAGTAGTTGTTCAGGTAAACCATAAGCTCAAGCGCAAAGCTGTCGTAGACCTGAGCCGTGCCGATAAGGTGTCTTGCAATGGAGTCAGCCTCAGGCAGACGAAGGATAGCCGCAGGCATGATTGCTGTCTGGGTAAGCTCGGTTGATGTTAGGTACGCTGTTTCATCGCCGTTTTTGTCAGTACCCTTGCTCATGTCGGTGGTGAAGCGGTTGTAGTATTCAATTGCTGTGTCATAATCGCCAAGAAGCGCCAGCGCCGCAGTAAGACGCAGACCGTCCTCAACGTTGAATTCGTCAGGCTTGATTGTGGAAGCGAAGCTGCTGTTTTCCAGCACGTCACGGATTTCCGTCATCACAGGCTCACCCAGTGCCGCAAGGGCAAGGTAAGCGGAGGAAATATTTTCAGTGTAGTAGGTTTCGCTTTCAAGCACGTCATACATTTTCTTTGCAACCGTCTGCTTGTTTACAAGCTCAGGTGCAGCGGCGCATATTTTCGCTGTAAGGGTAATGCTTCCTTCGCTGTTTGTCATAAGCTTAGCAAGTCCCGACGAGGTAATTCCCTCAAATTCGGCAATGTAGTCCTCCTCGGTTGTGAAGCCGAATTCCTTCCATGCAAAGGCGGAAGCAATGCGCATATCGAGGCGCTCGCCTGCGCGGTACATAAGCTTGTAGAGTGTATCGGTGTAGAGAATATACTCAGCGTTGCTGAAAACAATGCTTACAGGCCAGCTTTTCGGCATAAAGTTTACGCCGTCAGCAAGATTGAAGCTGTTTGTAACGTTTGCTTCAAGCAGGGAGTCACGGACAACAACGGTCTTTTCAACGATGTCGGAATTTCCGCCGCTTTCAGCCTTGAAGCGTACTGTATACTCGCCCTTGTCAAGCTTGCCGAAGTTTATTGTTCTTCCTGCAAGAGCAGTCTTTTCCATATTCACGCCGTTGCCTGTCAGGGTAACGGTGATTTTTTCAGTGCCTGCGCTTTCGCCGAAGCAGTGCGCCGCAACAGCAAGGTCGTCGCCCTCAACGATTTCGTCAAGGAGAATTGTTTCAAGGAAAAGAGGCTGGGTTACAACGACAGGGTGCTTGGAAGCGCCTGCGTAAACGAAATCAGTTTCCTTTTCATAAACCGCAAGTGCAGTTGCACGCCATTCGGTGATGTTGTCAGGAAGTTCGAATTCAAAGGTCGCCTTGCCGTCTGCGTCTGTAACAGCGGTAAGGAAAGCAGCTGTATCCTTGAAATTCTTTCTTACCTGGGATTCGCCGTCACCGCCGCCCTTTTCGCCCATGTTTGCTTCATTGAGGCAGTGCTCAACATAGCTGTGATACTGGATTGCATATCCGCCGTAAACGTCCTTGTAGATATCATTGAGCGGGTCAGCCTGCTGATTTGCAACAGCAAAGGAAGCCTCGTCGGCAACGCTGAGAACAACGGATGCATCCGGCATGGTATTGCCGTTTTTGTCCTTTGCGGTAACTGTTACAACAGCCTTTTCGCCTGGTGCATATTTTTCCTTGTCGGGTGCAATGTCGAGAACAATTTCTCTTTCCTCAGGGTTGAAGCTGAGGCTGGAGGAGTAGTAATCGTCGTGAATCGGGTAAATGTGCTTTCCGTCGAAGTAAGCGCCGATTGCGGTTACGGTCGGGATACACTCGGCAGTCATGACGTGGGAGAAGCTTGTTCCCTCGTAAACTGCGTAATCGTCAAATTCCGTGCCGTGAAGCTGGAGAAGAATTCTTCCCTTGCTTTCGTATGGGCTGTAGTTGTTTTCAAGGGTGAACTTCACAGCCTGATTTTCAGTAAAGCTTCTGGTGTCGGTACGTAAGATGAAATACTTTTCTCTGCTTGCGTCGTCCTCGCTGTCGTATTCGTGATTATAAACGTAGTATTCGTCCTTGGTGTTACGTCCTGCGGAGTCCTTCCATTCGAGGAAAACAGAATAGCTTCCCTCCTTGTCGGGAATGTCAATCACATACTTTCCGTCTGTTGTGGCAATGCTTTTATTCAGCACGGTTTCCTGGTGGCTTATATAGTCATACTCGGTAACAGTTTCCTTGCGCAGGAAATCATAGTAAGTGCCCTTTTCAACCTTTTCTGACCAGCGGCGGGTAACGGTAACCTTTGCGGTGATGTCCGTTCTTTCGCCTCGGATTTTGTCGGTGAAGCCGTCCATCCATGGATTGTCACCCTGCTCGATATTTTCCGATGTGATTTTTGAAGCGGTAAGTTCAAGCTTGTGAGTGTCCTCGTCGTAGCTGTGCTCGACCATTGTGTCACGGTAGAAAGAGATTGTGTTTGCATAAGCGTCGGTGTAGCTGTTCTGTACGCCTGTAAGATTAAAGGTGATATAATCATAGCTTGGCTGCCAGTATTCTCTGTCCTTGAAAAGGATTTTGGATTCGGTGTAGCCGTTTTCGTCAGTGACGGAAACAGCAGGAGTTGATGAAGCTATATCATAGCCCGAAATCTCAAAGGTAAGTCCGTCAGCAGCCGTGCCGTCGAAAAGGTTTGCCTGAACGCTTGCTGTAAAAGGATTTTCCTGCGGGAACATGACATAGGCAGGTGTTTCCGTTTCAAACTCATAGGTAGGCTTGATGTGGTCTTTAATCTGGACATAGGCACTGGTAAGAATAGTTTCACCTGCGGAAAGTTCAACCCATGTGCCCCAGTTGTAATGTAAATCCTTGAAGTCGATAGATGCGGTAAATGTACCGTCGGAGTTCATTTCCATAGGGAAAGGTATTCCGTCATAGCCGAGGGTAAGTCTGAGGTTGTCAGGCATTTCAAGGCCCTGCTTTCTCGGACGGATTACGCCCCATACGTTGATTGTGTCGTCGTTGTTGTAGATTGCTCTGTCGGTGTAGATACAGCTGTAGTAAAGGTCGCCAATGTCCGGCTCGCCGCCCTTGTAATAGCGGTAGAAGTCACAGTAAACCGCGTTGCCCCACTTGATTTCCAGCAGACCTGTGCCGATTTTGTCGGTTGGCACTTCAAGCATTGCAATGCCCTGTGCGTCGGTCTTTACGGAGTAATTTCCGTCAGCTGTGGTAAGGCTGATTTCAGCACCCTCTGCCGCACTGCCGCTTACGGTGTCATTGATGAAAAACTGAGTCTTGCCGCCCACATAAGCGGAGTAAACGGAAATCGGGTTGACCTGAATGTGGCGCTGGATATTGAATTCGTCCTTTCCTGCCTTGACGGAAATGTCGGCAAGGTAGTAGCCCTCCTCAAGGTCGTCGGGAAGAATAAGGAATTTCGGTCCCCAGCTGGAATTGCTGCTGACTGGTTTCTGCACGTCGGAGTAAATCTGCTTCAGACCGTCGGTTGAGTATTTGTACTGAGAGGAATTTTTGCCGCTGTCAATGAAATCCTGCATGGACTTGCGGTAGTCCTCGACGTTTGCGTATTGATAAAGGCTGATGTCGAAATTATAGTCTGCAATACCGTCGGAGCAGTAAATCTCCACAACCGCAGGGTCGCCCTTGATAAAGGTTTCGGACATTTCCGAGGTGTAGCAGTAGCTGCCGCTTCTGTCGCCGTTGTTGGTGATAAAGCTGAAGGAAATATCCTCAGGAAGTGCAATACCGTCAGCGGAGGTGAATTCCTTTTTCAGTGTTACGGTATAACGTGTATTCGGTGAGAATTTTTCGGACGGAATAAAGTAGAGGGTTGTGCGGTGCGCCTGAAATTTACCTGCAACATCCGGTTTGATTTCGAAAAAGTTTTCTGCGCCCTCTGCGTTTACAGGTGCGGTAAAGGTAATCTCAACACCGCTTTCAAGGTTTACATAGTCGCTTCCGTCAGCAGGATAGAATTCCTTTGACTCAAAGCGTCCGTCAGTCTGGAATGCCCATTTGTAGACAGACTCGCCGTCCTCGTTATTCTGGGAAATAACAGCCATGCTGTTTTCGGGCAGCGGCTCGTCAAGCTCAAGCCTGAAGCTGTTATTGTCAATTTTGTCAATTCTGAAATTCACCTCAGGGGCAATGCTTATGATATTCTGTAAGTTTGAAGCCTCCATGTCGGTTTTTGTTACAATTGAAAAGCTTGTCACAGTTTCGATAAGTCTGCCTTTTGTCTTGTCGGCAGTAATGGACTCAATCTGCGAGCTTTCGTAGAAAACAGCTTCCCTTTCCTGCAATTTCTCAGCCTGCATTGCCGAGGTAGCTGCAGTTGTGACTGCCGCGATGCCTGCGGAGTTTTCGGAGCCGTCCGCAGAGGCTCCCATTTTATTTTTATCAGCACAGCCCGTCATCAGCGAAAGCGTAATTGCCGCCGCTGTAACAAGAGCAAGTATCTTGTTTCTGTTGTTTTTTGCCATAAGTCAACGCTCCTTAACCGATATTGTAATCATTATACAGCATTTGCCTGCCAAAGTGAATAACATGAATATTACAAATTATTACAATTCCGTATCAATAAATGTTTTGTGACCTTGTCACAGAAATTTCCGTGAAAAGCGGATATAATAAACATATAAGGTTAAGCGAACAGCTATGGCATAAAGAACAAAAGGAACATATTTACTCTTTACCTTTTTGGAATAATGGTGTATAATTTATTTAACAGAATTTTTAAGGAGGAATACAAATGAACATTACAAACGATATTGTATATGTGGGCGTAAACGACCATAACGTCGACCTTTTCGAGGGTCAGTATGTTGTCCCCAACGGAATGGCATATAACTCCTACGTTATCCTTGACGACAAGGTTGCTGTTATGGATACTGTTGATGTGAATTTCACCCACCAGTGGCTTGACAACGTCAAGAAGGCGCTTGCAGGCCGTCAGCCTGATTACCTTGTTGTACAGCATATGGAGCCTGACCACTCCGCAAATATCATGAACTTTATCAAGACCTATCCTACCGCGAAAATTGTTTCCTCCGCAAAGGCATTTGCTATGATGAAGCAGTTTTTCGGCACGGATTTCACCGACGGCAGAATAGTTGTGGGCGAGGGAGATACACTAAATCTCGGAAGTCACGTCCTCACATTTGTTACAGCGCCTATGGTGCACTGGCCTGAGGTTATCGTTACCTACGACAGCAAGGACAAGGTGCTTTTCTCTGCTGACGGCTTCGGCAAATTCGGTGCTCTCGATGTTGACGAGGACTGGGCATGCGAGGCAAGACGCTACTACATCGGCATTGTGGGCAAGTACGGCGCACAGGTGCAGGCGTTGCTGAAAAAGGCAGCCGGACTGGATATTCAGGTTATCTGTCCGCTTCACGGTCCCGTGTTGAAAGAAAACCTGGGTTACTACATCAACCTTTACAATACATGGTCAAGCTATGGCGTTGAGTCTGAGGGCATTGTGATTGCGTACACCTCTGTTTACGGCAACACAAAGAAGGCTGTTATGCAGCTTGCTGAAAAGCTGAAGGCAAAGGGCTGCCCCAACGTTGTTGTAAACGACCTTGCACGCTGTGATATGGCTGAGGCTGTTGAGGACGCTTTCCGTTACGGCAAGCTTGTTCTCGCAACAACAACCTACAACGCTGAAATTTTCCCGTTCATGCACCAGTTCATCACTCACCTTACCGAACGCAACTTCCAGAACAGAACTGTTGCATTCATCGAAAACGGAAGCTGGGCACCCCTTGCGGCAAAGGTTATGAAGGGCATGTTCGAAAAGAGCAAGAACATCAAGTTCTGCGAAAACACAGTAAGAATTCTTTCTGCACTCAACGAGGAAAGTTCCGCACAGCTTGAGGCGCTTGCAGGTGAACTTTGCATGGAATACCTTGCAAAGCAGGATTCTACCGCCGACAAGAATAACCTTTCCGCCCTGACAAACATCGGCTACGGACTCTATGTTGTAACATCAAACGACGGCGAAAAGGACAACGGACTTATCGTCAACACTGTTACACAGCTTACCGACTCGCCGAACAGGGTTGCCGTGACAATCAACAAGGCGAACTATTCCTACCACGTTATCAACCAGACAAAGAAGATGAATGTGAACTGCCTGTCAACAAGCGCACCGTTTGCCGTGTTTGAGAAATTCGGCTTCCAGAGCGGACGCAACATTGACAAGTTTGAGGGCTGTGAGCCGCTCCGCTCCGACAACGGACTTGTTTTCCTGCCAAGGCATATCAATTCCTTTATGTCCCTTGAGGTTGTACAGTACGTTGACCTTGACACTCACGGTATGTTCATCTGTGAAATTACCGAAGCAAGAGTTATCAATGACGACCCGTCAATGACTTACGCTTACTACCACGAAAACGTGAAGCCGAAGCCACAGACCGAGGGCAAGAAAGGCTTTGTCTGCACAATCTGCGGCTTCATCTATGAGGGCGACACACTTCCCGAGGACTACATCTGCCCACTCTGCAAACACGGCGCGGCAGATTTTGAGCCGATACAATAACAGATTTCAAGGAGGATTTTATTATGAAAAAATATGTATGTGACGCTTGCGGCTGGGTATACGACGAGGAGGCAGGTGCTCCTGAGCTTGGTATTGCACCAGGCACAAAGTTTGAGGATTTGCCTGAGGATTTTGAATGCCCTCTCTGCGGCGTAGGCAAGGATATGTTCAGCGAGGAATAATCGCGGCATAACACGGATATTTTATTCTGCAAAAACAAAAGGGAGAAACCGTCAAAAGGTTTCTCCCTTGATTATTTTACTGGTTCAATCTGAAGTGAACAGGTATACCGTTCATATACTCGATTGTAGGCTCGCCCTGAATAAGCGGCAGAAAATAGTTGAGTGCGTCGACGGTAACGTTGTTGCCCTTGGAATTAATCCACTCGGACGGGAAGAATTTCTCCTTGTTTGCGATACCGCTGATATCTGCGGACACTACTTCCACACGGTATGGATTATTGCTGATACGCTTGAATACCATCATTACGCCGCCTTCGCCTCTGAGTGCTGCCTTTACAGCCTCCTCGCCTATTGTCTTTGCCTCGGTAATATCGGTAAGAGAAGCAATATGCGAGCTGCATCTCTGCATTACGTTAAGCTCGATTGAACGCACCTTGCAGCCGATATTTGCGCCGACAATCTTTTCGAGGTACTTGCCCACGCCTGAGAGGTACTTATGACCGAAGGCGTCGGTAAGCTCGGAGGAAAATCCGCTTGCGAGATACTTCTCGTCGTCAAACTTGATACCCTCGGAAACTGCAATGATAACAGCCTTGTATTTCTGCTGAGCTGTGCGGATATCCTCAAGGAATTTTTCGATGGAAAATTCCGACTCGGGCAGGTAGATAAGGTGCGGAGCAGGTTCACCGTTTGCACGGAGCACGCAGGAGGAAGCTGTGAGCCAGCCTGCGTCACGTCCCATAATTTCAACGATTGTTACCGATGGAATTGAGTAAACACGGCTGTCACGGATAATTTCCTGCATGGAGGTTGCAACATATTTTGCAGCAGAACCGAAGCCAGGTGTATGGTCGGTTGCCATAACGTCGTTGTCGATTGTTTTCGGTACGCCTACAACCTTGACGTTGATATGGTTTTCCTTGAACCACTTGTCAAGCTTCATAACGGTATCCATTGAGTCGTTGCCGCCGATATAGAAGAAGGCTCTGATATTATGCTTTGCAAAAACCTCGGCAGCCTTGCGGTAGTCGGAGTCGTCCTCGTCGGCATTTTTCAGCTTGAAACGGCATGAGCCGAGGACTGTTGACGGAGTTTTCATGAGCAACTCCACGTCATATTCGGAAGTAAGAATTTTCTGAAGGTCGACAAATTCGTCACGGAGAACACCTTCGATACCGTTTATCGAGCCGAAGATTGTTCCGATTTCCTCGCTCTCAAGAGCAGCGGTAAAAACACCTGCCAGCGAGGAGTTGATAGCGGCAGTAGGACCGCCTGATTGTGCAACAGCAACATTAAACATAATAATAAAACCAGCCTTTTCCTTTATTTCGAAAAAACATCTGTAATTATTATACCATGTTTCCGTTATATATTTCTATGTCAATTCACAACATATTTACACAGCTTTTCCGCAACAGCTTGAACTGATTTGTGCAGTAAAGGTTTACATTATCAGACATTTTCTGCACGAAAAAGATGCGGGAGAAAATCATTCCTCCCGCATCAGTATGCATGAAAATTATTTTGCCTTTTCGTCAGTGAACTTTGACCAGCTTATTCCCATAAGCAGCCAGAAGAACGGAGCAACCGTTACTGCGCTTGCGCTGAAGAATGCCTGAACGGAGTAAGCAAGGATTGCTGTGAGCAATGCAGGTCTGAACCATTTTTCACGGTCGTCGCTGAACTGCTTCAGGTCTTTGACAAGGCGGAAAAGTGTTGCGCCGACAAGAGCGATATAAATCAGCAGTGATGGTATACCACGTGTTGCGGCAACGTAAAGATATTCGTTGTAGCTTTTGTCGATACTGTCATCATTGAGCTCGTCAGTGTTCTGATATTTTGCAAACATATCAGGTCCGATGCCGAGGATAGGGTGATCCTTGATCATGATAAGGCTTCTTTCAGCGCCGATTTCCCAGAGGGACGCATCATTAATCGGGGACGGTGACCCAGGGGTAATGAAAAGTCTGTGCAGACCGTCGGTATAAGCGATAGCCTTGTCACGGAGATAAATGCCCTGTGCTGCAAAAACAATTCCGAAAACAGCAGCGAATGCAACAAGAATTGCGGCAAGTCTTTTGCCAGAGGTTTTCAGCCAGCCTGCTTCAAAGGTTGTAACCTTTTTGCCGGCGGTAAGTTCGATTACAAATGTTGCAGCAAGCGCCGTGCCGATACCGATAAGCGGAACAACCGACGAGGTGAAAAGCGATGTAAGGAAGAACAGCACAGCTGAAGCGCCGTAAATTCTTGCACGGATTACATTCTTGTCGTAGATTGCACCTGCAACAGCAACGGCGGTTACAATTGTAAGGAATGAGCCGTAGAAAATCGGGCTGTCGGAAAGGCCGCTGGAGAGGTGCACTTCTTTAAGGAGAAGCAGTGCAGGAAGCTCTCTGAAATCTGACGGGAAGCCCCATGGAATATGCTGCATAACCGCAACAAGCGCCTGAATAATTCCTGCGCCGATAAGCACGTCGAAAATTATCTTTACTGAAGAATACTTCATAACAGCAGTTGCAAGGAGAAAAATTCCGAAGTAAGCGAAGAGTGAGAGCAGGCCTTCGTATCTTCCCATCTCACCGAGAAGCGCTGTGTTGATGTATTCCTGTGCACCGCCGCTGAGGGCAACACGGTAATACGAAGCAAAGGTCAGCACAGCGAGCCCGATTATAAGCCATGCAACCGGGTATTTCCTGAATTCAATATCCTTTCTCAGCAGCAATACTATATAAAAAAGTATGCAGGAGAAGCCTGATATATAAAGGAAAGAGCCAAGGAAAAAGCTTGCCTTGTCAACAGCAAGAATAACCATACCTCCGATAAGCGGCACGATTATGCAGGCGCAGAGAATTAACATAACCCATCTTCTGACGGTTTTGTAATTCATATTCAGTATGAAGTTTGATTTTTCGGTTGTACCGAATATGGTTTTTGGCATAAACAACCTTCTTTCATTTTTACTGTTTGTAATATACGTCTTCAAAAATACCCCGTGTTGAGTTACACGGGGTATTTATTTGGTTTTGATAAATACAAATTATTTTGCGTACTCAAACGCACGGCTTTCTCTGATAAGGTTAATCTTAATCTGTCCTGGATATTCCATCTCGTTTTCAATCTTCTGAGCGATTTCACGAGCGATGATAACCATTTTTTCGTCGTTGATCTTGTCAGGGAATACCATGATACGAACCTCACGGCCTGCCTGAATAGCAAAGGATTTCTCAACCCCGTCAAAGGAAGTACAGATTTCCTCAAGCTTCTGGAGGCGCTTGATGTAGTTTTCATAGTTTTCGCTTCTTGCACCCGGACGTGCTGCAGAAATTGCGTCGGCAGCCTGAACCAGGGAAGCAACAACTGTCTTAGGCTCTATATCGCCGTGGTGAGCTTCGATAGCGTGGATAACGTCAGCGTTTTCCTTATACTTGCGGCAGACATCAACACCGATCTGAACGTGTGAGCCCTCAATTTCGTAGCTGAGAGCCTTACCGATATCGTGGAGAAGACCTGCGCGGCGAGCAAGGTTAGCGTCAACGCCAAGCTCGGAAGCCATGATACCTGCCAGATGAGCAACCTCGATAGAGTGGTTGAGAACATTCTGACGGTAGGATGTACGGTAGTGGAGTCTACCGATGAGGCGTACAAGTTCGTGGTTAAGGCCGTGAACGTTGGTTTCGAGAACAGCACGTTCACCCTCCTGCTTGATGCGGTGTTCAACCTCTTTACGAGCCTTGTCGACCATTTCTTCGATACGGGACGGATGAATTCTTCCGTCTGCGATAAGTTTTTCGAGAGCAATTCTTGCAATCTCACGTCTTGCCTGATCGAAGCAGGAAAGAGTGATTGCTTCAGGTGTATCGTCGATGATGAGGTCAACACCTGTGAGAGTTTCGAGGGTACGGATATTTCTACCCTCACGGCCGATGATACGGCCCTTCATTTCGTCGTTCGGCAGCGGAACAACGGAAACAGCGGATTCAGAAACCTGATCAGCGGAGCACTTGGAGATTGCAAGGGAGATAAGATCTCTCGCCTTTTCTTCGCATTCGTCCTTGAGCTGGGTTTCATACTGCTGGATTTTCAGCGCCTTGTCGTGAACAAGTTCATTTTCCAGCATGGAGAGCAGGTGTTCCTTAGCCTGTTCCATAGTAAACTGAGAAATTCTTTCCAGAATTTCCATCTGGGATTTTTTAATCTTGTCGGCTTCCTCGAGCTTTTCGTCAGCCTGCTTCAGTTTTTTCTGAAGCTGTTCTTCCTTCTTTTCGATGTTGTCGCTCTTCTTGTCGAGGTTTTCTTCCTTCTGCTGGATACGTCTTTCCTGACGGGACATTTCGTTGCGGCGTTCCTTGATTTCCTTTTCGAGCTCGTTACGGCTCTTATGGATTTCGTCCTTAGCCTCTACCAGCGCGATTTTCTTCTGATTGTCAGCTTCCTTCTTAGCGTCCTCAACAATTCTTTCCGCTTCCTTTTCAGCGGAACCGATTGCGTTTTCAGCCTGCTGCTTGCGGTAATTTATACCAACCTTGAACAAGACAGCGCCGCCGATTATAGCACCGACCAGGAAAGCTATAATTCCGATTGTGATTTCCAAACCCATATACCTCCTTTGGTTTAATTAAGCAAATTACTTCGGAGGCTTAAATATCGGATTTTCACTTGTGTGGTTTCTTTGCAGAAACGTTGTCAAAATTCAAAAAATTTCAAAAGATTGTGTAACTGTCCTTATCGACCTTTTGGATATATTAATTCACAGGCGGGTACACTATATATAAAGTGCAATCTATGTCAATTATACCGTATGTAAATTTAGATATGTAAAATACGGTAAGTTTTGCCTGTGAAATATATGAAAAACCTTCTATTTGAGCCATAGAAGTAAGAAAATAGTTGAACAGCAATTTATTTGAACGAGCTGAACTACTGTTCAGTTTCGCTATTATATAAATATATTGCATTCACTCTACTATTTTAATATAAAACGTTTAACTTGTCAAGGAAAATTATACATTTTGACACTATTCAATAATAAAAACTTTGTTTGTATGTGAAAAAAGACGGTTGACAAAAATTAAAAAGGGTGTTAAACTATACTATATATTATAAAACGTTGATAAGGAAGGCACCTTACACAAAGGGTTTTCAGAGAGCGCCCGAGGCTGTGAACGGCGTAAATCCGAGTATTGTGCACACCGCCTTTGAGTCCGTTTAATACACGGCGGGTCGTTTCCGTTAAAGAACGCAGAATGAGGTATACTATATATAATAGTATAGTTTGTTATTACGGGTTGTAATATCGCTCCTATTATAATAGTATATGAACTTCGGGTGGAACCACGATAGGTTAATTATCGTCCCTTAGTCTGCTTATGGCAGATTAGGGGATTTTTGTTTTGTATGGGGTGACATCTATGGAAGATAAAAAAAGCAATTTCTGGTATGTGCTGTTTATATCCCTGCTTGTTTACGTGGCGTTCAAACTGCTCAGGACGGGTGTGAAAATCCTGTTTGGTGCAATAACAATCTTCACGGACTTTTCCCTGCTTCCGCCTGTGTCGGTATTCATGGGAATTCTGACGGTTATTGCGGTTATAGTAACGGTAAAGCTTTCGGAGAATGTTTACGCGTTTCCGTTGGCGGTGCTGGCAGTTGAGCTTGTGTACGATATAAAAACCGTGCTGAAAAGCTCTGACACGCTTATAACGGTAACCGAAACGGCGGACTCGCTTGGGTGGTTCAATGAAACCGTGCTGACAATGATTGACTCTGTTGGTGCGGGAGGACGTATGCTATATATAGGATACTGCTTTGTGAACAGTCTGGTGATGTTTGGTGTACTGCTTCTGATTTCGGCGGTGGCTAAGGTTGTTTTTGACAAGAGGAAGAAGAAGGCTGGTTGATGGTTTCCTTTAACTATAAACAGTAGCTTCGCTACTGTTAGGAAATTTACTCTCTAAAACAAATGCAAGCATTTGTCTCAGAAATTTCCTCTTTTGAGGCTTGTCGCCTCAAAATTCACCTTTTAGATGCGCTTCTCAGGCAGCGCCTGCGGGCGCAAGAAACCAAACGCAAGCGTTTGGTTAAGGATTTCGCTCTTCTGCTCAAAACAAACAAGTTTGTTTGCGACTCAGGGACGCTGTCCCTGAGAACCCTGCCAAAGGGTGCGCACGCCCTTTGGAAACCCATTATTTTGTCAATGATTTAAATTACTATATAAAGGAGAATTATTATGATTAAGCTCACACTGAAAGACGGCTCAATCCGCGAAATCGAAAATGCGATGTCTGCGGCTGAGGTTGTCAAGGGAATCGGCATGGGACTTTACAAGTCCGCTTGCTGCGTAAAAATTGACGGAAACGTATGCGACCTGCGTACAACAATTGACAAGGACTGCACTTTCGAGGTTATGACTTTTGACAGCGAGGAAGGCAAGAAGACTTTCTGGCACACAGCTTCCCATATTCTTGCTCAGGCTGTAAAGCGTCTTTACCCGAACACAAAACTTGCTATCGGTCCTGCTATCGACAACGGCTTCTACTATGACTTTGATACAGAAAAGGCTTTCACAGCTGACGACCTTGCAGCTATCGAGGCTGAGATGAAGAAGATTGTCAAGGAAGGTATTGACCTTGAACAGTTCAGTCTGCCTGTTGATGAGGCAATTGCTATGCTGGAAAAGATGGGCGAACCTTACAAGGTTGAGCTTTGCAGGGAACACGCTGACAAGGGCGAGGCTATCAGCTTCTACAAGCAGGGCGAATTCACTGACCTTTGCGCAGGTCCACACCTTATGAATGTTGCTGTGGTAAAGGCGTTCAAGCTTACTGCCTGCACAGGTGCTTACTGGAGAGGCGACGCTAAGGGCAAGCAGCTTTCCCGTATCTACGGTACAGCTTTCCCTAAGGCAAGCGAACTTGAAGCGCACCTTGCTGCTGTTGAAGAAGCAAGAAAGCGTGACCACAACAAGATTGGCCGTGAACTTGAATACTTCACAACTGTTGACTGCATCGGTCAGGGTCTTCCTATCCTGCTTCCAAAGGGTGCAAGAACAATTCAGCTTCTCCAGAGATGGATTGAGGACGAGGAACAGAAGAGAGGCTACCTGCTGACAAAGACACCGCTTATGGCTAAGCGTGACCTTTACAAGATTTCGGGACACTGGGACCACTACCGTGACGGTATGTTCATTCTCGGCGACCCTGACGACGAGGAGAAGGAATGCTTCGCACTCCGTCCTATGACTTGTCCTTTCCAGTATCAGGTGTTCCTGAACAGAGCACGTTCCTACCGTGACCTGCCAATGCGTCTTGGTGAAACATCCACACTTTTCCGTAACGAGGACAGCGGCGAAATGCACGGTCTTATCCGTGTACGTCAGTTCACAATCTCCGAGGGTCACCTCATTCTCCGTCCTGAACAGCTTGAAGAAGAATTCAAGGGCTGTCTTGAACTTGCTAAGTACGTTCTCGACACAGTTGGTATGCTTGAAAACTGTACTTTCCGTTTCTCCCAGTGGGACCCTGAAAATCCTAAGAACAAGTACGAGGGTACACGTGAACAGTGGGAAGAAGCTCAGGCTGTTATGGGCAAAATCCTTGACAACCTCGGCGTAGAGTACACAATCGGTATTGACGAGGCTGCTTTCTACGGTCCAAAGCTTGATATCCAGTACAAGAACGTGTTCGGCAAGGAAGATACAATCGTTACAATCCAGATTGACATGCTTCTCGCTGCCAAGTTCGGTATGGAATATACAGACGTTGACGGCAAGAAGAGAATGCCTTACATCATTCACAGAACTTCCCTGGGCTGCTACGAAAGAACACTTGCTTACCTCATTGAAAGATTTGCAGGCGCACTTCCTCTGTGGATGTCACCTGAGCAGGTAAGAATTCTCCCTGTTACAGACCGTGCCGCTGAGTACAGTGCAAAGGTGCTCGAAAAGCTTGAACGCAGAGGTATCCGTGCAACAATCGACTCCCGTAAGGAGGGTGTCGGCTACAAGATCCGTCAGGCTCAGCTTGAAAAGATTCCTTACTTCTTCATCGTTGGCGATAAGGAAGTTGAAGCCGAAACACTTTCTCTCCGTTCCCACAAGGAGGGCGACCTCGGCGTGATGGCTATGGAGGACGTGCTGAACAAGATTTTCGAGGAAAACGAAACAAAGGCAAGATAAACCCGTCTACGGACAATCACTATACTATATATAATGTATAATGAACAGCGGACAGAAATTACCTGTCCGCTGTTTTTGGGTATTGACAAAATTTTCAATGTGTGATATAATGTTAATCGTTTTCGGGGCACTTCTGTGATAAACGGGCGAAATTACCGTGACAGGAAAGGTAAGGAAAGATTACAAATCCGTTACGAAAATTGCGGAACGGTTACCGAAAAACTCTTTCGTTTCAGTCTTAAAGTACAAAAATTAGTGAAAAATGTACATAACCGCCGAAAAGCCGTTTGAAAATTTGGCGCATGTGTACATTGACAGTTTGGACTTGAAATGTTAGAATAATAGCGTGATATACAGAAAGCGTTTAAGTACGCCTGTATACATATATTCTATTTGATTTCCATTTAAACTGGAAATAAATAAAGAAAAAATTTAAAACAAAACAAGGAGGAATTTTTCATGAACATGAAAAAGACAATGGCTGCACTCGCAGCATGCGCAGTAGCTGTATCTGCAATGGCTACAACAGTTTCCGCTGTAGAAGATCAGACTCTTACTTATGATCTCACAGCTGCTACAAAGGTATGGGAAAAGGGTACTGCTGTACTCACAGCTAACCTTGCTAATGTAGACTTCAGCAGCTTATCTCAGGATACTGTTCAGATCGGTATTACAGGTCTTAAGGGTATTGCTAAGAACGTTACAATTACTCTTAAGGATTCCACAGGCGGCGCTGGTACTAAGGTTTTCACATACGGCGGTTGGGGCGATGACAACTACTTCTGGTCTGCAGCTGATGGTTATGCTCCTGTAGACGTTGCTGCAATCCCTTCTACAAAATGTGACGTTACAATCTCTGTTAAGGTTGAACACAATATCACTGACTGGGCTGCATCTGGTAACGTTTCCCCACTTTTCGCAGGTTCTGTAGGTTATATTACAGAAGGTTGGGGCGAAACAGGTGATATCGCTATTACTAAGACTGGCGCAAACGGCGGTGTTCTTGTAAACAATGTTACACAGGCTACAAAGAAGTACCTCCAGAGCCCAATGGAAACAACACTCAACAACAACTACAACATCATCAACTACCTCACATCTGCTGCAGTTAACGGCGATGACGGTAACAGCTATGTAAACGTTGGTCCTGTTCTCAACGATGCTATCGAAAACTATGAGACAGTAACATTCAAGTTCAACTCCGCTAAGGACAGAGTTCGTTTTGATGCTGTAATCGGCACAAAGCTCATGGACCTCAAGAACGGCACTAAGGCTGGTCTTAAGGCTGAAATTTCTGACAAGATTGCTGCTCTCAGCGTTGAAAAGGGCGTTCTTGATGAAAAGCTTACTGCTGCTAAGGCTGCATTTAAGGAAGCAAACAATGATAAGGCATGGGAAGATGCTACTGCTGCTGAAAAGGAAGCTCTTACTGATGAAACAACAGCTGTTATGGATGCTCAGGGCGCAGTTGATGCTAAGGTTGCCGAAATCAAGGATTGGAACGGCGCTAAGATCATGTGGTTCTACACAACAGAAACAGATGATTCTACAGACTACTCCAAGTTCACACAGCACCTCTACAATGGTTTCGTATCTGACTACTACTTTGCTAAGGAAGGCACAAACTACCTCGGTCTTGACTGGGCTGGTTACAACCTCTTCCAGGGCGGTCTCGTAATCAACGAAGGTTACACAATGTCCCTCGCTGATACAACAATGTTCGACTGGGGCGAATCTTCTGTTTCCTTCGATTGGGATACAATTGCTGACGCTGCTCAGACATCTAACGCTTATGCTCTCTACCTCCACTCTATGGAACTTGCTACTTCCGTTGACTGGTACTGGGATTCTATGGACGTAATCCTCACAGCTGGTGCTGTTGATGATGCTACATCTGATGCTGGTGCTACAGCTGACGACGAAGTTCTCGAAGACGAAGAAATCGAAGAAGAAGTAACTGAAGAAGAAATCGTTGAAGAAGAAATCGTTGAAGAAGAAGTAGAAGAAGTTGTTGAAGAAGTTGAAGTTGAAAACCCAACAACAGGTAACGCTTCTGTTGCTCTCGCTGTAATTCCTGTAGCTCTCGCTGCTGCTGCTGTAGTTGCTAAGAAGAGAAGCTAATTGCGCGCTAGGATTACCTAGCTTCATGAAAGATAACGACGGTTACATTTGTAATTAAAGTTAATCTAACATCAATAGGCACTGTCCGTATGCAGAACGGACAGTGCCTTTCTTTTTGCCCTCGGAGTCTGACTTCGAGGGCTTTTATACATATAGTTTACTTAAACGTTTTTGATAATTTTAACTGTAAATTTTATTCCTTTTTTGAACAAAATTAATAATTAATGCTTGACAAGCATTGGGCAAATTGATATAATAATTATACAACTCTATACATTTTTATTAGTGGATAACATAATTTTTGTGTAATTTTGACTAAGGTTACACGTTAAACTTGTATGGTTTGCACTGTTTTTGTGCTGTTTAAACTGCCAATATCCACATATTGGCAATGCAAAACTGCGCCTCAGTGCGTTTTTTGCGTGTTTAAATTTACAAGTGTAAATTGTCGGTTTTTGAGTTAGGTTATATGAAAGGTGGTCTATCTGTTGTCAAGGAAATCTAATTTTAAAAGGACTTTGTCTGCGGCACTTGCAGTTCTCCTTTGCGTTTCTGTTGTTTCCTGCTTCCCTGCTTCCGCGGAAAGTGAGCCTGCTTCAACCACGGCGGCTGCTCAGTATACCGAAGCGGCTCTTGCTTTTGAAAAGCAGAAAACTTACAGCGAATACTTTGACGAGATTGCAAATGTCAAGCGCCCTGATGCGGAGGCTATGCTCACTTACTCGGGTAAGAGTGCTAATGCCGATGCCGAAGTGACAACCTTCGAGGGCAGGGATAATGTTTTGGTATGGTCTAATGAGGAGGGGCGCATTGACTATACTGTAAATGTTCCCGAAACAGGTGCATATCAGCTGGAGGTAAGCTACTTCCCGCTCGAAGATGGCGCAAGTACTACGGAATTATCCGTTCTTCTCGATGGCGTGTCACCTTATGACACTGCTACACGTGCTACACTCCCACATATCTGGACAAGTGAATATCCGATATCTACTGACTCCAAGGATAACGAAGTTCGTCCTCCTCAGGTTCAGGCTTCAAGATGGGTCAACACCATGGTTTACGATGTGGACGGTTTGTTCAACGAGCCGCTTTACTTCGTACTCGAACAGGGTACTCATACTATTTCCTTTGAGTCTGAACGTGCGTCTGTTGCTATTGAGTATATCAAGCTTTGCAACAATAAGGGTGCTGAGGCTTATAAGGCGCCTTCTGCTGCTGACCTTGCCAAGAACAGCGGTGCTGAGTCTATCAGACTTCAGGGCGAACAGTATGCCTATACAAATTCTCAGACTCTGTTCCCTACCTACGACAGAGGTTCATATCTTACTGAACCTTCCCATCCGTCCAAGCAGCGCTACAATACTGTAGGTGACGGTACATGGGATACTGCAGGTCAGGCTATTACATGGGAAATGGATGTCAAGACTGCGGGTTACTACAAGGTTGGTATCAAGGCTCGTCAGAATGAGCTCCGTGGTCTTTACACAAACCGTCGTCTGCTTATTGACGGCAAGGTTCCTAATGACGCTTTCGAACAGATTAAGTTCCAGTACGATGATGACTGGATTCTCGTCGTTCCTGAGGATGCTAACGGTGAGGCTGCTTATGTGTACCTCGATAAGGGTGTTCATGAGCTTACTCTCGAAGTAATTCCGGGCGAAATCGGCGAGTCAATGCGCCGTCTTGATGAAATCGTGTATACTGCTAACCAGTATTACATGCAGATCCTCATGATTACAGGCCCAACTCCTGACAAGTACACAGACTACTATATTCATAAGGAAATCCCTGAAATTCAGGACGTTTTCACTAATCTTGCTGAGCAGCTCCTTGAGGAAAGAGATAATATCGAAAGCCTCGCTAACCAGAAGGGTACTGAAGCTGCTGCGCTTGAAAGACTTGCTACAGTTCTCGAAAAGGCTGCTGACAAGCCTGTTAAAATCCCTGACATGATTTCCAACAACTCCATCAAGGATAACGTTAACTCCGTTTCCTCATGGATGCGTCAGTACCGTGAACAGCCTCTCGAGATTGACTTCATTGAGCTTGTTCCTGCGGACGGCGAATTTACTTCTGTTAAGTCCAACATCTTCAAGAGCATGGGCTTCGGCTTCAAGGGCTTTATCAATTCCTTCTTTGAAGACTATACTAAGCTCTCTGATATTGAAGGCGACTCTATCAATGTATGGGTTTCCTCAGGCCGTGACCAGGCTAATGTTATCAAGCAGATGGTTGACTCTGACTATAACCCTGATGCTGATGTAAAGGTTGCTGTAAACCTTGTACAGGGCGCTATTATGGAAGCAGTTCTTGCAGGTAAGGGTCCTGACGTTGCTGTCTTCGTCGGTGGTGAATTCCCTGTAAACCTTGCGCTCCGTGACCTTATTGTTCCTATGAACGATATGGATGGCTTTGATGAGGTTATGGGCAGATTTCAGAAGAACGCTGCTGTTCAGTACACCTATGACGGCAAGGTTTATGCTGTTCCTATCACTCAGAACTTCCCGATGATGTTCTATCGTAAGGATATGCTTGCTCAGGTTGGTATCAGTGAGCCTCCTCAGACATGGGACGAACTCATTGACATGCTTCCTGCTATCCAGAGAAAATATATGCAGCCGGGTCTTATTCTCCCGGGCGTTGTAAACGGTGTTTCTGTTTCCCCTGCTACTGAAGCAGGTCATACATTTGCTCTGCTTATGCTCCAGTCAGGTACAAACTATTATAATGAGGACCAGACTGCTACAAACTTTGACTCTCAGGCTGCGGTTGACGCATTTGCTACATGGACAGACTTCTATAATGTATATAAGTTTGACCAGACTTACGACCCGTTTACTCGTTTCAGAACAGGTGAATCTCCAATTGTTATTCAGAACTACTGTACTTTCTATAATCAGCTTAATGTTGCCGCTCCTGAAATCAAGGGTCTGTGGGACTTCTGTGCTGTACCAGGTACAAAGCAGGCTGATGGTACAATCTCTCACGCTGCCAACTCTAATGGTGCGGGTGCTATTATCCTTTCCGCTTGTGATAACAAGGAAGGCGCTTGGGAGTTCATCAAGTGGTTTACTGAAAAGGATGCAATGGTTGAATATGCTCAGAACGTTGAGGGCGTAATGGGTCCTCTCGGTCGTGTTGACGTTGCAAACGTTGAAGCACTTCAGGAGCTTAACTGGTCCAACAAGGATCTCGAAAAGATTATGTTCCAGATGGATCAGCTCGAGGAAATTCCTATCGTTCCTTCCGCTTACGTTGTAACACGAAGCATCATGAACGCTTTCCGTTCAGTTGTTAACGATAAGGAAAATGCAAGAGAAACTCTCCGTTGGTACAACATTGATATCAACCGTGAAATTACAAGAAAACGAGAAAATCTCGGACTTGATGAAAAAGAAGAATAACTTGATTGGAGGGGAACCCTTTGGCTGCTGAAACTCAGAAAAAGGAAATTCTGCTGCCTAATGAGCGCAAAATGTCCTTTAAAGAAAAATGGGCTTATAACTGGCACGAAGCTAAGAGAAACAAGATGTGCTACATCATGCTGGCACCGTTCATGATTTTCTTCCTCGTGTTCACTATAATTCCTGTTTGTCTGGCTCTGCCTATCGGCTTTACTGATTTTGATATGGCACACTTCCCGCCGAAGTTTGTCGGATTCCAGAACTTCTA
>JAZUSM010000012.1:0-11020 GCA_045606725.1 Oscillospiraceae bacterium
GTCGAAAACGGCAAGATCACTGTCAACTACGCTGACGGAACTCAGGAAACCTTGTCTTTGATTCATCCGGTCAACTTTGATGATTTCCTTGTTCCGGCCCTCCAGCAGGAATTTGATTACTTCTATTTCAGCAAAGGCAACCACGGTATGATCTATACCATCGACCTTGATCCTGAAAAAGAACTGGCCTCCTTTACGGTCGAAGCGGTTGCCAATGAAGTGATCATCTCGGTTCTCGGAGCAAATCTGAAAAGAGGTTGATACATGAAAAAAATAACTCCAACAATAATTTTAACAGTATTGATATATATGCTTCTGATTATTATATGGGCAGATGACATAAGCCAATATGTTCTTTGTTCTTTGAATTCATGTATAAATGTAATAATTCCATCTATGTATATATTTATGATTATATCTGATTTTCTTATAACAAGTAATATATTTTTTCTGTTTGGAAAGCCTTTTTCCTTAATTGCAAGGTACATTTTCAGAATACCTGAAAAATTATTTTCAATTTTTCTTATTAGCAGTGTAGGTGGATATCCTATTGGGGCAAAATTGATATCTGATTTATATAAAGCTGATAAAATTGACAAAAGTACCGCTGAAAATATGATGACCTATTGCTATCTTTCAGGGCCTGCTTTTATCGGAGGAACAGTAGGTGTAGAACTTTTTTCTGATATTAATACAGGAATACTTATTTTCATTTCTATTCTTACTGTTAATCTCATTATAGCTGTTTTTACAAGCTTTAATCGTAATATTCCGCAGTACGAAAAAAATTGTATAAAATGTGAAATGCAGATAACTGATTTGATTTCATCAATTTACAATGGTGGAAAAAACATGTTCAGTATTTGCACAGTAATAATATTTTTTTCTTCGTTAATATGCATTGCCGAAAAATCCGGAGTAATAAAATATATTGCAAAATTTATTGATGACTACACACCTATTAACCTGATTAACGGAATTGCCATTGTAAAATCCGTCAGTGAAATAAGTAATATCTTACTATTTGAACCTGACTTCAAATTGTTACCCCTTATTACTGCGTTACTGTCTTTCGGCGGAATATGTGTAATAATTCAAATCAGAAATATTCTTCCCACTCAATTATCAATAAAAAAATTTATCATTTTCAGAATTATTTCTATACCCCTCTCTTATTACATATGTAAATTGTATATCCTCCTTTTCTTTAAAGAATATATTTCAGTATATTCACCAGCTAAAATTTCTCATAGTCAAAACTCACCAATTCTGACCTTATTTTTGTTAATTATGACAATTTTATTTTTATTGAAATTTTCTATAGAAAAAAAAAGAAAAACATGATATAATTATACAAAATAAATCTTTTGCAAGAAAGGATTGTTAGTATGGCAAAAAAGAAGTATTTCGGTAATGATATTCCGCCACAGTGTCAGTACTGTAATTTCGGTACAAGAGCCAAAGACGGCGGTAAAGTTCTTTGTGAAAAAAGAGGTCTCGTAAACGGCGATTCTTCTTGTCCAAAATATATTTATTCTCCTCTGAAAAGAATCCCTGTTAAACAGCTCCATATTCCTGGAAACTTTGACGATGAATAAAAAGCAGCCTGCGAAATTATTTTTTTCGCAGGCTTTTTTCATATTCTGTTATTTTATCAGCTATCTCTTTAAATACAGGTCCTGCATTTCTGTTACCTGAAACTCCGTTTTCAACAAGAACCGTAACTGCATATCTTGGTTTATAGGATGGAAAATAACCTGTAAACCAACAATTATATAGCTCATTTCCGTTTGAATTATACCACCCCGTCTGTGCAGTAGAAGTTTTTCCCGCTGCCACAGTTTTATCCGGATTTGACATGGAATTTTCTGCTCTTACTGTTTTTAGCATAAACAAATTCAATGCTTTTACTGTTTTATACGACAAAACACGTTTTCCTGAAATTATATTATTATATTCAATACTTCCATCTTCATACTTGATACCCTTGATAAGAGTAGGTGTATTAATTACACCATCATTTGCAATTGCAGCTGTCATTCGACACACCTGTAAAGGCGTTGCCAAAAGTTTTCCCTGACCAAATGACATATTTGCTTTTTCAGCCGGCACACATATATCTACCAAAGTTTGAAGATTACCTGATGCAGAAATAATATCATTACACAATACAGTTTCTTCACCAAAACCTAAATCCGAAGCTGTTTCAATATACTTTTCATTATCAAGATACTCGCTTAATGCAATAAAGTAAGTATTACATGATTGTACTATTGCTTCGTTCATATCAATTTCACCATGTCCTCCCCATTTATGGCAATTAAAGATTTGTCCGTTTACATCAATTGAACCCATACAGGTGTAACTGAATTCGTTGCTTATACCTTGTTCCAAAGCAGCCGCTGCTGTTACAAGCTTAAATATTGAGCCTAAGCTGTATGAAGAAAACGCTCGGTTCAAAAAAGGAGAATTCTCACTATCAATTGATTCAGAAAGATTTGTAATATCAAAATCAGGATAGCTTACGCTTGCTCGTATTTCACCGGTTTTAACATCCATAACTATTATTGCGCCACATTCAATTTTTTGTTCCGTAAATGTGTCTTCGCATATTTTCTGTATATTACTATCAATTGTTGTAATTACACCAGCACATGTATCGGGAGATAAATCGGCATAATAATCAAGTCCATTAAGCACTTCTCCACGTGCATCCACCTGAAAAGTAACTGAATTAACCGAAGAATTATTTTTTAAAAAATCATTATATGATTTTTCAATACCACAAAACCCTGTATTCTCCAAAGAATACCCAATAATATGAGGTGCAAGCTGGTTACTGTCATTTCTGACTTTTGTCCTAAAAAAAACAGCATCTATTCCTGATTCAACTACATCATTTGTTACTTCACAAAGAAAAGGCATATTTTTGCTTATACCATCATAATATGTTTCTTTATCAAGAATAAATGGCTGTAATTGTATTGCACTTATATTATTCGGTATAATCACTGCACTGTATTTATCGGAACAATTTACAAGTGGCTTCATATTACAATCATATATATAGGCATACGCTCTCATTGATTTAACTGTATATGTCCCGATATTGTCTGAAACTGAAATAATTTCATTATCATTTACTATAACAGCAAGCCTGACTGCTATAATTAATGACACTGCTGCTGCAGCTATTGATATAAATACTAATCTATTCAAAGAAAAACACCTCATAATTATTATTGACATAATTATGAGGTATTATTTAGTTACATAAGGTTATTTTTAATTTTTGCTGCTGTCAAAGTATTTTTCATCAGCATTGCAATAGTCATTGGTCCAACGCCTCCAGGAACAGGTGTTATGTAACCTGCTTTATCAAAGCAAGCAACATAATCCACATCTCCGCAAAGCTTACCGTTTTCGTCACGATTCATACCAACATCAATAACAACAGCACCTTCCTTAACCATATCAGGAGTTACAAACTTTGCTTTACCAACAGCAGCAACAAGAATATCTGCTCTGCTGCAGATTTCAGCAAGATTCTTTGTTCTTGAATGACAAATGGTAACTGTACCATGCTTATGAAGAAGAAGCATTGCCATAGGTTTGCCTACGATATTACTTCTTCCTATTACAACACATTCCTTACCGCATACATCAACACCAGTTTCAGCAATAAGTTCCATAACGCCTGCAGGTGTACATGGGAGGAAGCTGAAATCACCAATCATAATATGACCTACATTTGCAGGATGGAATGCATCAACGTCCTTTTCAGGAAGAATTGCATTTATAATTGCATTTTCATCAATCTGCTTCGGAAGCGGAAGCTGAACAAGGATACCATTTACCTTGTCATCATTATTAAGCTTTTCAACAAGCGAAAGAAGTTCTTCTTGTGTCGTTTCCTCAGGCAGTGCATATTCATACGATATAAAACCCACTTCCTCGCAAGCTTTCTTTTTATTGTTTACATAAACTCTTGAAGCGGAATTATTACCTACAATTACAACTGCAAGTCCAACTTCAATACCCTTGATTTTAAGCTCATCAACCTCTGTACGAACTTGAGATTTTACCTTTGCAGATATTGCCTTTCCATCAATTATCTGTGCCATTTGTTTTTTCCTCCTCTGTAATTTCATCATCAACTAATTTATCTTCAGGTCTTAACTCGTCATTATCATTCTTTAATTTCTTTTTAGATGCACGCTTTTCAGCTTCAAGCCTGTATTTTTCTTCAGTTTCTGCAATAAGTCTCTTTGACTCCTCAGTATCCTTGTAAAATACATACTCTCCGTCCACACGAATTTTATTTCTCATATAAATAATTGCAGAAACAGAAATTATAACACATAAACCAGCTATAAGCTGTGAAATTCTCAGATGTCCAATCATCAGGCTGTCTGTTCTGAGTCCTTCAATAATCATTCTTCCAAAGCCATACCATCCTATATAAATCAGAAATAGTTCACCGTCAAATTTACGGTGTTTGCTGTAAAAATGAAGTAAAACAAATCCTATAATACACCATAAAGATTCATACAAGAAACACGGATGTACAGGCTGCATTGGATCAACTGTTACACCTGTAAGTTCAAGAATCTGATTTGCTTCAGCTGCAAGTTCTGCCTGAATTCTGGGACTTGTCATTCCCCAAGGTAAAGTTGTATTGCTTCCATAGCATTCGTGGTTAAAGAAATTACCCCATCTTCCGAAAGCCTGACCGATTAAAAATCCCATTCCAACCAAATCGAGCAATGGCATAAACCGAATTTTATTAATTTTTGCCGCAATAAAACCAATGGCTAATGCACCAATTATTCCGCCGTAAATTGCCAGACCTCCGTCACGAACCATCAAGATTGATTTCAAATCATCCTTGAACTCATCCCATGACATTATTACATAGTAAAGTCTTGCACAAATTACAGCACCTATGAATCCCGCGAAAACAACATTTGTTGCTCTGTCGTCATCGATACCGAAGCTTTTCATTCGCTTAAAACAGTAGACTACAGCAAAAAGAAGTCCAACCATAATAAGAAGACCATACCATTTTATTTCAAAGCCCCAAATTGTAAAAGCTGTACTATACACAGGAAGCTCAATATTCATCTTTGGAAAAGACACGGTATTCCATTCAGCATTTGTCAACGTTTATTCCTCCTTCTGACCAAGAGGTTCAATTATTGAAAGCGTTACATTTTCGGTATTGAACTGCTTATCAAGACGCTTCTGAACATCTTCAAATTCAACTGCTGCAACTGTTTCGATAACATCAAATGCCGAAAGCTTTTCCATACCAGCATTCAGCATTACTGTTGCAATTGCTTCTGCATCATTGAGATCACGAATCAATGCACCGTAGTAAGATTTCTTGATTATATTGAAACGTTCTTCATCAAGGCCTTCTTTCTTACAACGGTTAATCTCTTCAATTATTTTATCTCTTACAAGACGTGGATTTCTTGATTCACCTGCAAAAATTGAACAGAAATATCCATCTCCCATAAATACTTCAGAAGAAAATGAGGAATTTATTATACCATCATCATAAAGTTTTTTATAGAAATCTGAGCTTTCATCTGCAAGCAACGAAAGAACAAAGTTTGTTTCAATTTCTGCGCGTACTGCATCAATCCCCTTTTCTGGCCTTGCTTTAAAACCTACGTGGAACATAGGCATCGCAATTTCAAGCTTCTGAACTACTTCATGCTTATACACTGTTTCAGGTTCTTCTTCAAAAGCTGTTTCAAGTTCAGGATTACCTCCTTGTTTAAGAAGCTTGTCACAAAGCTCAAGAACTTTATCTTCATCAACATTTCCCGCAATACTCAATACCATATTATTAAGATTGTAGAATGTATAATAGCATTTATATAGCAAATCAGCATTGATTTCCGCTATACTTTCAACAGTACCAGCAATATCAATCTTTACAGGGTGATTATGATACAAGCCTCCTAACATATTAAAGAACACGCGCCAACCTGCGTTATCATCATACATACGAATTTCCTGGCCAATAATTCCCTGCTCCTTCTGTACAGTTTCTTCTGTAAAGTATGGATTCTGAACAAAACTCAGAAGAATTTCAAGAGATTCATATACATTATCTGTACAACTAAAAAGATATGCTGTTTTGTCAAAGGAAGTATACGCATTTGCTGAAGCACCTGTTTTGGCGTATAATTTGAAAACATCACAATCTTCATTTTCAAAAAGCTTATGCTCCAGATAATGTGCTATCCCATTCGGAACGGTTATAAAATCAGGCTCATCCTTGGTTTTGAACTTAGTATTGATTGAACCGTATTTAGTGCCGAACAAAGCATGGGTTGTACTATAATTTTCCATTTTCCATATAAAGATATCAAGACCGGTAGGATGCTTGACATAAGTATACTGTTCGCCTGTTCTGTCGTTTCTTATAACCTTTTTTTCCATTATTCAGCACTCTCCTTTCCTGAAAGAATATAAACTGTATCAAGTTTAAGGGATTTTGCCGCTGCTATAATTTCGTCACGACTTATCTTCATAATTTTTTCAATTCTGTCTTCAGGTGAGTCAGAAGTACCATGATACGCCTGATTGAAGTACCAATCTGCAATTGAACGTGCTCCGTCATTTACGCCCTTCCATGCGTTTATAACAGCCTTTCTCGCATTTTCAATTTCTTCATCTGTAAAATCACCGCTACACATTGCATTAAGCTGGTTAATAATTTCTGCTTCTGCTTTTTCGGTATTATCGTGTTCTACACCACTATCAACGTAAACAACTCCCTTTTTATCATTAATACCAGAAGAACAATAATAACAAAGGCTGAGTTTTTCACGAACATTATCAAAAAGCTTTGAAATAGGAGTTGCACCAAATATTGCATTCATAAGCTTCATTGCAACCGGATTATCATAGTCAGTTTTAAATGCCATAACCATTTTACTTTGTGCAACATCATGCTTTTCCACAACTCTGCGCACTTCATTTTTCAGCTTTGACTTAACCGAAATATTATTTCCTGCAAACTTCCTCTCAATGCCATTAAAAGCCATTGTAAGAATTTTTTTACAGCTTTCAGATTGTTCAGCACCTACAAAAATTATTTCAACTTGAGCTGTTTTCAGCAATTCCTTATATCTGTCATAACACTTTTCTGCAGTAAGCGCTTCGGCATGCTTTTTGTCCCCCTTTACTGACAAGGAAGCTGGTTCATTTTCAAAAATGTTTAAGTTTGCACGTTTGAATGCATATGAACGCTTTTCATTTATTTCTGCATCAATATCATCAATAAGTTCCTGCTTTTTGAGTTCAAAATCCTTTCTGGAAAAACCATTATTTTCAACATTAGGATTAATAAGTGCATCTGCCATCAGCTGGACAAGTTCTTCCATTATTTTTTCTCCGTCAAAAGTATATCTGTTATTGATACAACCTGCCATCAATGATAGTGTCTGGCTATCACCCGTTTTTGATACAGCGCCCTTCAAAACTGCACCATAAAGCTCAGAAAGCTTTTTATTAAGAGCTGTTATTGTAGGATAAGCAGCGCTGCTGTTAGCAAGAATATATGGAACAATAGCATTTTCTGACGCAGTTTCGGCATCAAGTTCCGTAACAAGATGTATAATTATTGTATTTGTTTTCTGTCTTTTGTTAATAATAGAATTATAGTATATACCCTCGCCGATTTTTTCACGATTGTATTTTATTGCCAAATTTATCAACTCCTAAAACGAAATATATTTATATTATAACATATCTTTTATTATAATTCTATACCTTGACAAAAAAAAAGTTAAGGATTACAATTAATGTATACAGAAAATTTGCTATTATGTGATTTACGGAGGAAATTATGGCTCAACAAAAAATTAATCCAAAGGAATGTCCTCACTATCTGAATGAATTTTTCACATATCAACGTGTAGTAAAACTGAAAGCAGAACGCACCCTTGAATCATATTATATTGATTTAAGACTTTTTTTAAGATATGTAAAGCTTACTAAGGGAAATATCAATTCAGACATCCCAATAAACGAAATAATAATTTCTGATATTCCTCTTGAAATGATAAAAAACTTTACAAAACTTGATGTGCTCAACTATTTAAGTTATGTTGCAACAGACAGACAGAATACTGCAAAAACAAGACACAGAAAACTTGCTTCATTAAAGGTTTTTTACAAATGTCTGCATCGTGACCTTAATTTAATTCCCGATAATCCTACAAAGGATGTCGATTACCCCAAGATGCATGAACACCTTCCAAAATTCCTTACACTGGATGACAGCATAAAGTTACTTGAAAACATGAATGATGAAGATCCTTTTTACTTCAGAGATTACTGCATAATCACACTTTTCATTAACTGCGGTATGCGTTTGAGCGAACTTGTAGGACTTAATCTTCAGGATATCAATCTTGATGAAAGAAGCATGCGCTTACTCGGAAAAGGCAACAAAGAACGAATTATACATATTAATGATTCCTGTGCGGATGCTATTATAAGATATCTGGCCGAAAGAAAGCATTCTGAACTGGAACCAAATGCACTTTTTTTAAGCAACAGAGGAACCAGAATTACCAACAGACGTGTTCAGCAGATTGTTGAAAACGCATTAAAGGACAGTAATCTTGATAATCAAGGATATTCCACACACAAACTCCGACACACCGCAGCAACATTGATGTATCAGCACGGAAATGTTGATACTTTAATTTTAAAAGAAATTTTGGGGCATAAAAGCATATCCACTACAGAAATTTACACACACATTTCCAACGATTCACTTAAAGCTGCTATGGATGCATCGCCATTAGCAAATATAAAAAATAAAAAAGCACGCAAATAGATACGATATACCTAAGATATTTATCAAAAAAGCCAGAGAAAAGTTTGACATTTTCTCTGGCGTTATCATTTATTCAGTAAAAAATATATTATGTAAGTTACACTATTAATCAGCTATTAATAAATACCAACTCGCCAAATAAATTTCACTAAAAATAAAAAAGCCATCGTAATTTACGATGGCTTTTGGAGGCGCCACCCGGATTTGAACCGGGGATCAGGGTGTTGCAGACCCACGCCTTACCACTTGGCTATAGCGCCGCTGGAGCGGATTACGAGGCTCGAACTCGCTACCTCCACCTTGGCAAGGTGGCGCTCTACCAGATGAGCTAAATCCGCATAATATGGCGACCTGGATGGGACTCGAACCCACGACCTCCGCCGTGACAGGGCGGCGTTCTAACCAGCTGAACTACCAGGCCATTTTGGTGGGAACAATAGGGCTCGAACCTATGACCCCCTGCTTGTAAGGCAGGTGCTCTCCCAGCTGAGCTATGCTCCCACGTTTCAACTGTTACGCCGCTTTCTCAACGACGATATTTATTATACACTATTAATCTCGATTTGTCAATACCTTTTTTCAATTTTTTTCAGATAAATCGAAAATTTTCCGACTTATCTGAAAAACAATTGATTTCCATATATTTTATGCTGCGTTATTCATTTTCAGAACCTCAAATGAAGTTTCATACATTGTATCTGCAAATATTGCATATCCTTTAGTTGGATTGTTGACAAAGACATGTGTTACGGCACCTACAAGCTTATCATTCTGTATTATCGGACTTCCGCTCATTCCCTGAACAATTCCTCCTGTTTTTTCAAGCAATTCTTTATCTGTAACTTTTATAATCATATTCTTACATTGTTGTGATTCGTTATAATCAATTTTTTCTATAGTAATTTCATATTTCTTTGGTGTATTACCATCTAAAGTCGTATAAATATATGCTTTTCCGGTTTTTATTTCATGACGCATACCAAGTGGCACAGCCTGATTTTCAAATTTTCCAACTGATAAATGTCCATACAATCCGTTTATATTATTCATATCAAGTGTACCTATAGCAGAATTTATTGTGAAACTACCCAGCAATTCTCCGGGGTGACCGGCCTTACCCTTCTTTATGCCATTTATCTCTACCTCGACGACTTCTCCTTTAAGCAGAGGCAATATCTCTCCTGTATCAACATCACATACCGGATGTCCAAGTCCAGCAAACACCTTATTTTCAGGATTATAGAATGTAAGTGTTCCTATTCCTGCAGAACTATCACCTACCCATAACCCTATTCTGTATGAATTATCAGTTTCACATAATTCAGGTATTACGTTTATTTTTTTTGTTTGATTATCACGGACTATATTAAATTGCATTTTGGTGCCATCGCTTTCAGATATTATTTTCTCAATATCTTCATTTGAACATACTTTTTTTCCATTAATACTTTTAACTATATCTCCTGTTCTTATCCCTGCATCATACGCCGGAGATGATATACCATTTTCAGTTTCAAAGCTACTTACCTCTACAACAATTACTCCATCTGTAAGCAGCTTAATACCAAATGGTGTCCCGCACGGAATCAACACAGGTTCATCAACCTCACATATATTTACTGTCTTTATGGGTATAATACCTAATAATTTCAATTCCGCCTGACTGTTATTATCCTCAACTTGTCTGGTATTACTTACAGAGCCTGAGCAGTATTCTGTTTCTATTATTTTTGACACTTCAAGTTCATTTCCTGTTGTAACATAATAATTATTGGGCAGAACATTATTATAATAAACAACAACTACAAAAGTTGCTATAATCACCAGATTCACTATTTTTAAAGTTAACGTCAATGCTTTTCTCATATCACCTTGCGTTTTATTTCATCTGAAACAAAACTCTCCTTTCCGAAAATGTAGCTTCCTGCCTTATTAATATTCACAAGACAAGCCTATATTATCACTGTTTATTACTTCATTATTTTAAACCCAAAGATTAAAATAACTTGTCGAATATAGAAATTTAAAATACACTTGAAATGGATGTAATTATTGTGATATAATATTAATGTATTTTTTGGAAAGGAGATATTGCTTTTACGGCAATTTTTATTATGAAGACAGCACGAAATATTGTTTTAGTTCTTACCATTA
>JAZUSM010000013.1:0-13819 GCA_045606725.1 Oscillospiraceae bacterium
GCAAGAGAAACAGGTTATCCTCTTGAGAAGGTTTACGGCGTTGTAACATTCTACGCTCAGTTCTCCCTCAATCCAAAGGGTAAGTATAAGATTTCTGTCTGTCTTGGTACTGCTTGCTACGTAAAGGGCAGCGGTGATCTCTACAACAAGCTCCAGGAAGTTCTCGGTATCGAGGGCGGCGGATGCACACCTGACGGAAAGTTCTCTCTCGAAGCTTGCCGTTGTATCGGTGCTTGCGGTCTTGCTCCTGTACTTACAGTCAACGAAGATGTTTACGGCAGACTCGTTGTTGATGATATCGAAGGTATCCTTGCTAAGTACAACGACTGATGATGACCGAAATTTCCCTCAACATTCTCGATGTTACGCAGAATTCTGTCCGTGCTGAGGCAACGCTGGTTGAAATATCGGTTGCAATCGATACGGCAGAAGATAAGCTTACCGTTATAATCAAGGATAACGGTTGCGGAATGAGCGAAGAACAGGTGCAAAATGTCACCGACCCGTTCTTCACAACCCGTACAACCCGTAAAATCGGCTTGGGAATACCTTTCTTCAAGCAGTCAGCGGAAATGACGGGCGGCAGCTTTTCCATTAAATCCGAACTTGGGGTCGGAACGGTTACAGAAGCTGTTTATGTGCTTTCATCAATCGACAGAATGCCGCTGGGGGATATGACGCAGACTATCCACTCCCTTGTTACAATGAATACGCACATTGATTTCCTCTATAAATATTCTGCGGATGGTAAGAAATTCGCTCTTGATACAAGAGAATTCCGTGAAATTCTCGGCAGCGGCGATTTTGCCAATCCTGAGGTTTCAGCGTTCATAATGGAGTTTCTCAGGGAAAACCACGCAGAGGTATCCGATTTAGCGGAGTAGATGCGTAAAGGGAGATTATACAATATAATTAAGGAGGAAAAAATCATGAAATCACTGGACGAACTCAAAGCAATCCGTGACAGAATGAAGGGTCAGGTTGATATCCGTGAGGAAGGCTCTGACGCTACAAGAGTAGTAGTAGGTATGGCAACATGCGGTATCGCAGCAGGTGCACGTCCTGTTCTTACAGCATTCTCCAATGCTGTACAGGAAAGAGATCTTCAGAATGTTGCAGTAGTACAGACAGGCTGTATCGGTCTTTGCATGTATGAACCAATAGTTGAAGTTTATAGGGCTAACGGCGAAAAGACAACTTATGTAAAGGTTAAGCCTGAAATGGTTGAAGAAATCATCGACCAGCACATTATCAAGGGCAACGTTGTTACAAAATATACTATCGAGACTGCTAAGCTCGGTTAATCCTGAGGAGGTAAAATAAATGTATCGTTCACATGTATTGGTTTGCGGTGGTACAGGCTGTACTTCTTCCGGAAGTGCCAAGATTATTGAAAGACTGCAGACAGAAATCGACAAGAACGGACTTCACGATGAAGTTCAGGTAGTAAAGACTGGTTGTTTCGGTCTTTGCGCACTGGGTCCAATTATGATTGTTTACCCAGAGGGTTCCTTCTATTCCATGGTTAAGGAAGAAGATATCCCAGAAATCGTATCCGAGCACCTTCTCAAGGGCCGTATCGTTTCCAGACTTCTTTATCAGGAAACAGTTACAGATGATGGTATCAAGGCTCTTAACGATACAAGCTTCTACAAGAAGCAGCTCCGTATCGCTCTGAGAAACTGCGGCGTTATCAACCCTGAAAATATCGATGAGTATATCGGTACAGACGGTTACGCTGCTCTCGGTAAGGTTCTTACAGAAATGACTCCTGAACAGGTTATTCAGGAAATCCTTGATTCCGGTCTCCGCGGACGCGGCGGCGGCGGATTCCCAACAGGTATGAAGTGGAAGCTTGCAAGAAACATCGTTCCTGATGCTGACCAGAAGTATGTCTGTTGTAATGCCGACGAAGGCGACCCGGGTGCATTTATGGACCGTTCCGTTCTCGAAGGTGACCCACACGTAGTTCTCGAAGCTATGGCTATTGCAGGTTACGCTATCGGCGCTAACCAGGGTTACATATATGTTCGTGCTGAGTACCCAATCGCTATCGAGCGTCTCCAGATTGCTATCAATCAGGCTCGTGAGTATGGTCTCCTCGGTAAGAATATCTTTAATACAGGCTTTGATTTCGATATCGACCTCCGTCTCGGTGCTGGTGCATTCGTATGTGGTGAAGAAACAGCTCTTATGACTTCTATCGAAGGTAACAGAGGTGAACCACGTCCACGTCCACCATTCCCAGCTGAAAAGGGTCTTTACGGTAAGCCAACAATCCTTAATAACGTTGAAACATACGCTAACATCCCAAGAATCATCCTCAACGGTGCTAAGTGGTTCAGCGAAATGGGTACAGAAAAGTCCAAGGGTACTAAGGTATTTGCTCTCGGCGGTAAGATCAACAATACTGGTCTCGTAGAAGTACCAATGGGTACAACTCTCCGTGAAGTTGTTGAAGAAATCGGCGGCGGTATTCCAAACGGCAAGAAGTTCAAGGCTGCTCAGACAGGTGGTCCTTCCGGCGGTTGTATCCCAGCAGAGCACTTCGATGTTCCGATTGACTACGATAACCTCATCGCTATCGGTTCTATGATGGGTTCAGGCGGTCTTATCGTAATGGACGAAGACAACTGTATGGTTGATATCGCTAAGTTCTTCCTTGAATTTACTGTAGATGAATCCTGCGGTAAGTGTACACCTTGCCGTGTTGGTACAAAGAGACTCTACGAAATGCTCGACAAGATTACAAAGGGTCAGGGTACTCTCGAAGATATCGACAAGATGGAAGAGCTTTGCTACTACATCAAGGCTAACTCCCTCTGCGGTCTCGGACAGACAGCTCCAAACCCAGTTCTCTCCACACTCAAGTTCTTCCGTGATGAGTACGTTGCTCACGTTGTTGACAAGAAGTGTCCTGCAGGCGTATGTAAGGACCTCCTCCAGTTCACAATTGAAAAGGACAAGTGTATCGGCTGCGGTATGTGTGCTAAGCAGTGTCCTGCAAACGCTATCACAAGAACAGATTACATCGCTCCGGGCAAGAAGCTTGCTGCATTTGAAATCGATCCTGCTAAGTGCGTTAAGTGCGGCGCTTGTATCGAAAAGTGTAAGCCTGGCGCAATCTATAAGAAGTAAGCCAAGGAGGAATTGCAGAAATGGATATGATAAATGTAAAAATCAATGGCGTAGAGGTTTCTGCGCCTAAGGGTACAACAATTCTTCAGGCTGCACGTATGGCTAATGTAGATATTCCAACACTTTGCTACCTGAAGGATATCAACGAAATCGGCGCATGCCGTATCTGCGTAGTTGAGGCAGACGAGGGAAGAGGCAAGAGACTTGTTGCTTCCTGCGTATACCCAATCACAGAAGGTATGCAGGTTTATACAAATACACCAAACGTTCTCGAGTCCAGAAAGAAGACTCTCCAGCTCATCCTTTCCACTCACGACAAGAAGTGTACTTCCTGCGTAAGAAGTGAAAACTGTGAACTCAAGAAGATGGCTAACGATATGGGTCTCACAGATGAATTCAAGTATGAAGGCGAAAACATCCAGTACGAAATCGATGATTCCGCAGCTCATATGATTCGTGATAACAACAAGTGTATCCTCTGCCGTCGTTGTGTTGCTGTATGTAACGCAAACCAGGGCGTTGGCGTAATCGGTGCTAACGAAAGAGGCTTCAAGACACACATCAGCTCCGCATTCGAGCTCGGTCTTGGTACAACAAGCTGTATCTCCTGCGGTCAGTGTATCGCTGTATGTCCTGTTGGTGCTATCACTGAAAAGGACAACACAGACGAAGTTCTCAAGGCAATCGCTGATGAGAAAAAGTTTGTTATCGTTCAGACTGCTCCAGCAGTTCGTGCTGCTCTCGGTGAAGAATTCGGCTACGAAATGGGCACAAACGTTGAAGGTAAAATGGCTGCTGCACTCAGAAGAATTGGTTTCGATAAGGTGTTCGATACTAACTTTGCAGCTGACCTTACAATTATGGAAGAAGCTACAGAGCTCGTTGAACGTGTAACAAACGGCGGTAAGCTCCCAATGATCACTTCCTGTTCACCAGGATGGATCAAGTACTGTGAACACTACTTCCCAGAAATGACTGAGAACCTCTCCTCCTGTAAGTCTCCAATGCAGATGTTCGGTGCAACAGCTAAGACATACTATGCAGAGAAGATGGGTATCGACCCTAAGGATATGGTTGTAGTAGCAGTAATGCCATGCACAGCTAAGAAGTTCGAAATCGGCAGAGATGACCAGAATGCAGCAGGTGTTCCTGACGTTGATATTTCTATCACAACAAGAGAACTCGCTCGCCTCATCAAGAGATGCGGTATCAAGTTCGATAAGCTCGCTGATGAACAGTTCGACCAGCCACTCGGTATCGGTACAGGTGCTGCTGTTATTTTCGGCGCAACAGGCGGCGTAATGGAAGCAGCTCTCCGTACAGCAGTTAAGATGATCACAGGCAGCGAAGCAGGCGACATCAACTTCACAGATGTTCGTGGCGTTGCAGGTATCAAGGAAGCATCCTACAAGGTTGGCGACCTCGATGTTAAGGTTGCAGTAGCTTCCGGTACAGCAAACGCAGCTGAACTCCTCAAGAAGGTTCAGAACGGCGAAGCTGATTACACATTCATCGAAATCATGGGTTGTCCAGGCGGTTGTGTAAACGGCGGCGGTCAGCCACAGGTTCCTGCATCTGTTCGTAACTTCGAGGACATTCGTGCAATCCGTGCGAAGGCTCTCTACGATCAGGACGCAGCAAGCGAAATCAGACTCTCTCACGAGAATCCAGCTATCAAGTCCATCTATGATGAGTACTTTGAGAAGCCAGGCAGCCACAAGGCTCACGAAATTCTCCATACAAGCTATGTTAAGAGAGGCCTCTATTAATTAAAACCCAAGAGCAGTATCACTAAATTGTGGTACTGCTCTTTTTGTTTTGTAAAAAAATAATGGCATCGGATAACCGATGCCATTATTTTACTGCATTTTTTCAATTGTTTCAACAGCAAGATCAAGGAAATCACCGCTGAAATCTTCAATAAGACCCATGTCACAAGCATGAGTGATATCAGGAGAAATCGGAATCTGTGCAAGGAGCGGAATACCATTTTCAGCACATACAGCATCAATGTGGCTGTCACCGTAAAGTTTGATTTTCTTGCCACAGTCAGGACACTCAACATAGCTCATATTCTCAACAACACCAAGAATAGGAATGTTCATCATGTTAGCCATGCTTACAGCCTTGTTAACAATCATTGCAACAAGATCCTGAGGAGAAGCAACAATCACAATACCATCAAGCGGAATTGACTGGAAAACAGTCAGCGGAACATCGCCTGTTCCCGGAGGCATATCAACAAACATGTAGTCAACATCACCCCAGATAACATCTGTCCAGAACTGCTTTACAACACCTGCAATAACAGGTCCTCTCCAGATAACAGGGTCACTTGGATTTTCAAGAAGCAGATTTACAGACATAATCTCAATCTTGTTGCGGGAAATTGCAGGGAGAATACCCTCCTGAGTTCCCTTTGCTCTGCCGCCGACACCAAACATCTTAGGAATGGACGGACCTGTAATATCAGCGTCCATAACAGCTGTCTTGTAACCCTTTCTTGAGAAAAGAGTAGCAAGCATACCTGTAACAAGTGACTTACCAACGCCGCCCTTGCCGCTTACTACACCAATGACTTTTTTTACACTGCTCTGCGCGTTGAGAGGTTCAATAAGACTCTGAGGCTCATTTCTTGAATCGCAGTTAGCGCTGCAGCTTGAACAATCGTGTGTACATTCGCTCATTTCAACATATCCTTTCAGAATAAATCAGTATTAAAAATACTTATCAAGTATATTATACACCTTTTTAAATAATTTGTCAATGTTCAGTACAATTATTCACGAAAAGTTGTGGACTTTTACATTAATATGGAGTATAATGAATGTAACAATCAAGATAAGGAGTAATTCTTATGGCAATGAATTATATAAGAGCAACAGATATCAACAGCGGTCTTTCCGCAGGAACAAGCGACTATGTTTCAGCTTGTGAAAGAATTTATAACCTAAGACTTGCAGAAGCTGCCGAAAAAATATATATGGACGCAAAAACACGTCCCCTTGTACTCCTTTCCGGACCATCAGGCTCAGGTAAGACAACAAGTGCCCTCCGTATAGGAAAACGCCTGCGTGAAAAGGGACTTTCTGTCCATATTATTTCAATGGATAACTATTTTTTACCCGATGGGGTAGGTGAAATGCCGCTTGATGACGAGGGTAAGATTGACCTTGAATCACCGCTTCGTATGGATATTCCTCTTTTCAGTGAGCATCTGAAAAAGATGTTCAAGGGCGAGCCTGTGGAGCTTCCTAAATTTGATTTTATAACCCAGAGCAGAAGCTTCGGTGAAACTCTTTGCCGTCGTCCCGATGAAATTATAATACTCGAGGGTATCCATGCTCTTAACCCTGAGGTAACAGGCGATACAGACGATTTTACAACCTGTATCTATGTCAGTGTACGTACCCGTATTCAGGGCGATAGCGAAACAGTGCTTCATCCAAGAACAATCCGACTTATGCGACGTCTGTGCCGTGATAAATTGTTCCGCGGCAGAAATGCGTCAGAGGTTTTCGGAATGCTTCCAAGCGTAACAAGGGGAGAGGATTTGTATATCATGCCTCATAAGCATCGTGCACATTTTGATATTGATACCTTTCTTGCATATGAACCGTCAGTTTATAAGACAATGTTACTGCCCGAGCTTGAAAAAGCAAGCGAGCTTGCAAAGTTAAGCAAAGACTATGATGCCCTGCTCAATACCTTGCATAACCTCAACCCGATTGATAAAGTAACCGTCCCGTCTGACTCACTTGTCCGTGAATTTATCGGCGGAAGCAGCTTTGTATATTAAATTTTCAGGCACACGGAAGATTTTCCGTGTGCCTTGTTTTTATTTGTTGAAATAAAGCTGTTCTGCATTTTTATAAAATAACAAATCCTTTTCACAATCAGAAATATCAAGCTGTTTGCAGAATTCAATATGTTTTTCCTGGCAGCAGCACCCATAATCCGAACCAAATACAAATCTGTCAGGCATGGAATAAATTGCTTTTTCAAGTATTGGTTTAATGTCAACCACATCACCATCAGCAACACTTGAAACATCAAAATATACGTTTGAATATCCAGTTAATTTATAAAAACATTCTGGTAAATGCGGATAACAGCAATGACAGCATATTAGTCTGACATCCGAATAAGTTTTTGAAACTTGTCTTATAATTTCAGGCGAACTGTATTGCGGATTATCCCAACCCGAATGGAACAAAACCGGTACATTATATTTTCCCGCTAAACTATAAACAGGTTTCAGAGCATCATCATTCAAATAAACAGACTCATGACCGCAATATAATTTTATTCCAACAACTTTTCGTTGTGCAATATATCTTTCAAGCAGCTGAAGCTGTTCTTTATAATTGATAAGTGGACTTATACCGCCAACAACAGCAATATCAGGACAATTTTCAAATAATTCTACACACTCATGCAAATTACCAATACTGCTAACAAGCTCTGAATCAGATATTATAATGCCCCTGCTAACATTGTTTCTCTTCATTTCTGCAAATAAAGCTTTTTTCTTTTCTGTAGTAGTCGGATAATTTACGGGTAGATGCATATGAGCGTCAATAATTTCAGATGTGATTTTCATTTTTATTCCTCCTTTTTCTGACAAGGCGTAATCAAAGTGAAAAAATAAAAACCGCAGATTTCTCTGCGGTTGAATTAAACTATGCAGAGCGAAAATCATTATTGCAACACAACAAAGCCGCCGCCAAGCAACAGCTATTTGCGTATTAACTTTGATTTTCTACTCTTTCCGATTATACAATTACCGATTTTTCGGCATTTATATTATCGGCCAAATCACATCCTTTTAAGAACGAGTTTTCGCCTTGTCTGATTACATTGTATCATGAATGATTGATTTTGTCAATTGCAGAAGTAAAAAGGCACACGAAAAATTTCGTGTGCCTTACCTTATTTGTCTTTAACACGAAAAAAATCCCCCAAGTAGACCTTGGAGGACTTGGTGCGGATAATGTGACTTGAACACACACGGTATTGCTACCACTAGAACCTGAATCTAGCGCGTCTGCCGATTCCGCCATATCCGCATTTAACAACTCAATTATTATACCAAATTCTGAATAAATTGTCAATACTAAATTTGTGTTTAATATTTTTTTTACATTTACTGTTCAATATCCATAACCATAATAGGATTTGACCTTACGCAAAATGTGTAAACACAGACATTTTCACCCCACGTACATGTAACTTCAAAACAGCGCCACGCTGCACCTTCCTGATAATCTACCGAATTTGAACTGAGTCCGGTAGCCCAGTGATTGTCAAGGGAAAAGCTTATAACATTGCCGTCAATATCAGGAGTAAGTTCATTTACTGCTGCCTTTTTGTCATATTTTGGAGTACCATCCTCGCGGATAAGTGTGTCAGTAACAGTAATTTTGTCAGGCGAAGCTGTTTTTTCAGGAATTACAACACGAAATACAGTACCTAACGGAAAAAATACAGGCTCGCCGTATTCTGCAATCCACTCCGAAGCTGTTACATCAAGCAGATAAACAGTGTTGTCCCATGCAGAAATATTCGTAGTATTTGAAACAGAAATGCCTCCGGCATCAACCGTTACAATCGGAGGTGTATCAGGTGTTTGATTTCCGCATCCTGTAAGTAAAGCAACCCCCAGAAGCACCGTAATTAATTTCATTTTCATGTGTATATTCTCCACTAATTTAATATAATAATTTTATCACCCATGCAAATTCCTGTCAAGTTACAATACAGTAACAGTGTTTGTGTAAATAAGATGAAACTTTTTAAGCAATAATTGACAGCCATATTTTGCAGTGTTATAATTAATAACGTTGTTAATAAATAAATGGGAGGAATCCGATGGTTAAAATACTTAAACATCTTGGCAAGTCAGCAATGTGGATACCTGTAATTGTTATCCTGCTGATAATTCAGGCGTACTGTGACCTGACCTTGCCACAGTATACATCAGATATCGTAGATGTAGGTATTCAGCAGGGCGGTATTGAGTCAGCTGCAATCGAAACGATCCGTGATGAGTCGTTTCAGAAGCTTCTCATGTTTGATACAAACGGTTTGCTGATAAAATGCTATTCCAAAGACGATAACAATAATTACAGCCGTATAAGTGAAAATGCCGAGGCAGCAGTTGTATATCCTGCTGCAGTAGTTTATACACTTGACAATGCAGATTTGTCACAAACAGAGGGTATGCCACCACTTCCCGAAGGCGTAACTCTCACTGATGCCTTGCTTGCAATGCCTGAGGAACATCGTGCACCTGTTGTTGAACAAATCAACGCAGGCTTTCAGGGATATAGTGAAATAATGTTGTCACAAATGGCAATTGAGTTTGCAAGAGCAGAGCTTAATGCACAGGGAACAGATATGAATTCCCTGCAAATGGATTATATCTTCCGTACAGGTGCTAAAATGCTTGGCATTGCATTTCTTATAATGGTAGTAACCATTGTCGTAGGTTTTCTTGCCGCACAGCTTGGTTCATTGTTTGGTATGAATGTCCGTGAAAAGATTTTCCGCAAGGTAATTTCATTTTCAAACAGTGAAATGGACCGGTTTTCTACAGCATCACTCATAACCCGTTCCACAAATGATATCATGCAGGTTCAGATGGTTGTGGTAATTATACTCAGAATGGTACTTTATGCACCGATTATGGGCATTGGAGGTATCATCAAGGTTGCAAATACAGGTACAGGAATGGGTTGGATAATCGTTGTTGCAGTTGCGGCAATTATGTCGCTTGTAGCAATTCTTATGATTGTTGCAATGCCGAAATTCAAGATTATGCAGAAACTCGTAGACAGACTTAACCTTGTTACCCGCGAAATTCTTACAGGTCTGCCCGTAATCCGCGCATTCAGCCGTGAAGAATACGAGGAAGAACGCTTTGACAAAGCAAATTCCGACCTTATGAAAACACAGCTTTTCACAAACAGAGTCATGACAATTATGATGCCGTTCATGACCCTTATTATGAATGGTATCAGCGTGCTGATTATATGGTTTGGTGCAAAAGGTATCGATAACGGCAATATGCAGGTCGGCGATATGATGGCATTCCTGACATACTCAATGCAGATTGTAATGTCATTCCTCATGCTTACAATGATTTCTATCATGCTTCCGAGAGCAGCAGTTTCTGCAGGACGTATCAACGAAGTACTGGAAAGCGTGCCGTCTGTAACAGATAAGGAAAAAGCCGCTGAAAAAGGTATTACAACAGGTAAGGTTGTTTTCGACAACGTTTCTTTCAGCTACGGTGACTCCGAGGAGCAGGTGCTTCACGATATAACCTTTACCGCAGAGGCTGGTGAAACAACTGCAATCATAGGAAGTACAGGCAGTGGTAAAACAACACTTATCAATCTTATACCGAGATTTTTCGATGTAACAGCAGGTAAGGTAACAATCGACGGCACAGATGTCCGTGACTTTACCCAGCATTACCTCCGTGAAAATATCGGTCTTGTGCCACAGAAGGGAGTGCTTTTCAGCGGTACAATTTCCAGTAACCTAAGCTTCGGACTTGAAGAAGCAACAGCTGAACAGCTCGCCGAAGCAGCAGAAATCGCACAGGCAAGAAATTTTATAGAGGAAAAAGAAGATAAATTCGAAAGCCCGATTGCACAAGGCGGTACCAACGTTTCAGGCGGTCAGAAGCAGCGTCTTTCCATCGCAAGAGCAATCGTAAAGAAGCCGAAAATCTATATTTTTGACGACAGCTTTTCTGCGCTCGACTATAAAACCGATGCCGCACTCCGTAAAGCTCTCCACGAAAAGGTAGCCGACTCAACCGTAATCATCGTTGCACAGCGTATCAGTACAATTCTCAATGCCGATAAAATCATTGTCCTCGACGAGGGTAAAATAGCAGGTATCGGCAAGCACAATGAATTGCTTGAAAACTGTGAAATCTACAATCAGATAGCAAGCTCCCAGCTTTCTGAGTCGGAATTGAAGCAGGGCAGAAAGGAGGCTGAATAATATGGCAGAAACACGCAGACCTCCAAGAAGACACGGCGGACCTCCAATGGAAAAGCCAAAGGATTTCAAAGGTACAGCCAAAAAGCTTATAAAATATATCGGCAGGTATAAAGTAGGAATAATTATTGTCCTTATTTTTGCAATTGCTGGAACCGTGTTCAATATCGTCGGGCCCAAAATCCTAAGTAAAGCAACAACCGAAATCTTCAACGGTCTTGTAAGTAAGGTTCAGGGCGGCGCAGGTATTGACTTTGATAAAATTTTCCGAATTATAATGACTGTAATGGTTATGTACGTTTTCAGCGGCTCATTCAGCTTCATTCAGGGATTGATTATGACAGAAATGTCACAGCGAATGACCTACCGTATGCGCAAGGATATTTCTGAAAAAATTCATCGCATACCAATGAAATACTACGAAAGCAATACCCACGGCGAAGTACTTTCACGTGTCACAAATGACGTCGATACCGTAGGTATGCACCTTAACCAGAGTATTACACAGCTTATCACAGCAATTACAACCCTTGTGGGTGTCCTTGTGATGATGCTGTCAATCAGCTGGATAATGACTCTTATCGCACTCGTAATCCTGCCAATCTCAACAACATTAATTCTTCTTGTTGTCAAGAAATCGCAGAAGTATTTCAAGCAGCAGCAGGAATACCTCGGCCATGTCAACGGTCAGGTAGAAGAAGTCTACGGCGGACACCTTGTAATCAAGGCATTCAACCGTGAAGAAAAATCCCTTGAGGATTTTCAGCGTGACAACCGAACTCTCTACAAATCAGCACTTATGGCGCAGTTCCTTTCAGGACTCATGCAGCCTGTAATGGCTTTCGTCGGCAACCTCGGATATGTCGGAGTTGTCGCAACAGGCGCCTGGCTTGCAATCAAGGGCACAATCTCTGTGGGCGACATTCAGGCGTTTATCCAGTACGTCCGCCAGTTCACCCAGCCAATCAACCAGATTGCACAGGTTTCAAATATGCTTCAGTCAACAGCCGCAGCTGCCGAAAGAGTATTTGAATTTCTCGACGAAGAGGAAGAGGCAAACAGCGAAACAAACCCGATTGCTCCATCTGAAATTCAGGGCAATGTCGAGTTTGAGCACGTACGCTTTGGCTACAATCCTGATAAAATCATCGTCAAGGATTTCAGTGCCAAGGTTGAAAAGGGACAGATGGTCGCAATCGTCGGACCGACAGGCGCAGGCAAAACCACAATGGTTAAACTTCTTATGCGCTTCTACGACGTAAATGACGGCGCAATCAAGGTCGACGGACACGACGTCCGTGACTTCAACCGAAGCAGTTTGCGTGAAGCATTCGGAATGGTCTTGCAGGATACCTGGCTTTATAACGGAACAATTATGGAAAATATCCGTTACGGCAGACTTGAAGCAACCGACGAGGAAGTAATAGCTGCCGCTAAAGCCGCACACGTCGATCACTTTATCCGAACCCTTCCCGACGGCTATCAGACCGTGCTGAATGAGGAGTCAGGCAACGTTTCCCAAGGCCAGAAACAGCTCCTCACAATCGCAAGAGCAATCCTCGCAGATAACCGTATCCTTATCCTTGATGAAGCAACAAGCTCTGTCGATACAAGAACGGAAATCCGTATCCAGAAAGCAATGAATAACCTTATGAAAGGCAGAACAAGCTTCGTAATCGCACACCGCTTGTCAACAATCCGTGACGCCGACCTTATCCTCGTAATGAAGGACGGCGATATCATCGAGCAGGGCAACCATACCGAGCTTCTCGCCAAGGACGGTTTCTATGCGTCCCTCTATAATTCCCAGTTTGCACAGGCATAAAAATTACGGACAAAGGAAAGTTTCCTTTGTCCGTTTTTATGTAAATGTAACGTCATATCTATTTTAAAAATAGATTACTGGCAGTTGCCTCTGAAGCAGTTAAGAATGTACTTGATGATATCGAAACAGCTCATTTATTTCACCTCCGCTATTTATTTCCGTTTCGGTTACAACCCGGTAACGGATTAATTAAATTATAACAGAACGGTTACAGTAAATCAAGCTGTAAGTTATGGAAGGGGAGGGCATTTCTGGAGTATGTCTGATGGAGAAAAATAATTAAGTTGTAATTTTAGAAAATTTTATAAATTCATATGGCAATCCTATGTTTTCAGAATATTTACAGATTTCTATCTTTTCGTCATCACTCATTTCGTCATAGAAAGGGCGGTCTGATACTTTCCAGTATGTTGTAACTTCGTCTATTTTCAATACATCACCCCATGGGGCAGTATATAATTTCCCAACTTTATATTTCCCGATTTCCTTATATACTCTCGTTGTATAACAATATCCAAGTTTATTTAAGTAATTTTGAATTGATTCATATTCATATTCAGGGAATGATATTTCTTCAAACATACAATAAAACTCCTAACAATGTAAAACACAATTCTTATATATCAAATTCATTATACCACACCCACCCCCACAATTCAACTCAATCTTGCACTACATTACAAAATATGCTATAATAAACCAAACAGCGAAAGGACGAATTTCTATGATAAACCGAACATCATTCAGTGCCCTCGATATTATCAGGCGAGTGCTTGAAGAAAACGTAAAAGAGGGCGATATATGTATAGACGCAACCGCAGGCAGGGGACACGACACAGC
>JAZUSM010000014.1:0-10943 GCA_045606725.1 Oscillospiraceae bacterium
CCGTGTAACGGTCAACGGAGCGGGTGACAAGCCGTATATCGCCGTGAAAATGAAGGGCGAGAAGCCTGTTGAGCTGATGCAGGAAGTTATTAAGGTTATGAGGGAAAAGAAATTATAATTTGACGACCACAACGGGTTCCCAAAGGGGACAGTGTCCCCTTGGGTGGGGGTCTGGGGGGCGAAGCCCCTGAGGCGCCGTCCGCAGACGGCGAAACGCTTACTTGCGCCCGCAGGCGCTGCCTGAGAAGCGCATCTAAAGGGTGAATTTCGCAACGGTGTTGCGAATAAGGGATTTTCTGCAAGAGAGAAAAACCCTAACAGCAACGAAGTTGCAGCTTTTGTAGGGCTATAAAGATAAAGTACGTTCAAAACGTTCCACTGGAACGTTTTGAAGAAATAATTTTTCGTAAGCTATACAAGGGGAAGCGTTCTTGGTCGCTTCCCCTCGGAAACCTGTCGGTTTCCTCACCCCTTTCTCCGTTTTTGACGGCAAGGGGAATTTCGCCCTCTGCGGAGGGCGACAATGGGGCGTTGCCCCCTTGACCCCTACCAAAGGGAGCAAGCTCCCTTTGGAAACCCATTATTGCTTCGCAACACTACAACAGTTTGCTCGACAAATCCCAATTTATTATTCCCTGCCAAAACAAAACCGCTTCTGCACATCATCAGAAGCGGTTTTATATCTGTATTATTCTGCTGCAGTTGTAACGGGAGTTTCCTCTACTTCCTCGCTTACCTCGGAAAGCTTGTCGGTAATAACCTGCTTGAACCTGTCGATAAGCTCAATAATCGGATACTCAAACTCGAAATATGTGTGCGTCCACACGCCCTCACTGAAATCGTAGGTTACTCCTGCTTCAGTTTCTTCAAGGAAGTCCTTTTCGTCAAAGTATTCCTCGCCGTTAATCATCAGCAGGTCACCCTCCCAGTGCACGTCGTAATGCAGGGCGTCGTCCTTGTTTTCCTTGATAGCCTGCTTGATAAGCCTTTTTATAGTGGTACGCAGTTCAATAACGTCCTTGATATTCTTGTCCAGCTGATTAGGCTCAATATAAATCGCAACCTTACCTGACGACTTGTTTTTAACGTCAAGCACATAGCATCTGAAATATCCCGACGGGGAAACAAGTCCGCCGTCCGGAGTAAGCAGCGTATCAACTGTTGTTACCCTGAACACGTTCATTATCAGGAAGAACGCAATTCCTCCAAGAATATAAAGCAGCAGGAAAATCGTGCCGAAAACGGTTTTGATTGTATCGTTCATCTTACAGCAGAAAAATCCGAAAACCGTAACCATTGCCGCAGGAATAAGAAGCGGCCAGTTGCCCCAGTCCATAAGAAGCGTCGGGAAGAACGCAACCATGTTCACCATGCCGATTATGCAGGTAATGAACGACTTTCTCGTGTAGAAGAAAAACAGTGCCGAAACTATTGAAAAAGCGGCATATGCAATTGCAAAGGTCATCTTGTTGATATAGACAATCTCATAGAAGAACACCGCATACGCAAAATATCCGAGTACAAGGGTATATGCGGCGCACAGAACGCTTACCACAAGTATGAACCACTTATTAGTAAGAACCTTTTTTACTTTTTCCATTTTAACACTCCTTGGTGCCGTAATATGTTACATATATAATATACCAACTTATTGCAGTAAAATCAACAACAATTTGATTTCACAACGGTTACAATTTAAATACTCATAAAAATTCCCCCGAAAATATCGGGGGAACAATCATTTTGAAATAACCGGTCTGAATCAGGAGAAACGTCTGATTGCAGAAGAAACGATAAGTCCGATACCGCCGACGATGCCAAAAATAAGAAGAACAAGCAGAATTGTCAGACCGATATTTGTACCCTTTGAAGGAGCATCCTCAATAACAACAGCCTTAGCCTCGTAGTCGCCCCTGTTGGCAATTACCTTGCCCTCTGCGTCGGTGATTGTAAAATCGTCAACATAAACAACGTCGCCCTTATATTCCTGATATGTAGGAATTGTAAAGCCTACCTTTGCGTTTTCCGAGCCTGTTGCAACAACCATTGAGAAGTTGGTCCACTTGTCGGAAGTAAGATCTGTAACAGGCTGTGAAAGCCAGATAGTGCCGTCACTGTAAAGAGCAAATGCGTCATAGTATGATGTTGCACCCGGAGCAAGCTTTACATTCATTTCAACCTTGCAGCCGTCAAAGCTTTCAAGACCGAACTGTGAAGCCTCAACAAAGAAGCCGCCGTAAAGGTTTGTAGCCTTGCCCTTGGAATTAACGGAAACCACAATACAGCCTGCGCCGTTGCTGGATTCCAGAGTTGTATGAGTAAGCTTTGCGCCTGTTTCCTCAATTGAACCGTAGGAAGCGAATTCGCTTATCTTTGCATCAGTATCGAAGCAGTATGTTGCACCGCCGTCCTCTACAGCAAAAGCGTTTGCCGCACACATACCTGCTGCGATAACGGAAGCAAGCACCGCAGAAATAATCTTCTTCATTCTCATTATAATCAATCCTTTCGGCAATGTCATCAAAAGGCTATATTTCAAGTCATATAATCATTTTAATATAAAATAAAAAATTTGTCAATATGTTTGCTGTGAAACATATTGACAAATTTAAGTACAATTATTCGTTGTTATTGTCAACGCTCAGGATAACTTCACTTACGAGGTTGCCCGGGAGCTGTTCATAGCGGAGATGTTCGAGGGAGAAGCTGCCTCTGCCTCTTGTAATCTGGCGGAGCTGAGTTGTAAAGCTCTGCATTTCTCTCATAGGAACTTCTGCTTCGATAGTTGTTGTGCCCTTCTTAGCGGCAGGATTCATACCGACAACGCGTCCTCTTCTCTTGTTCAGGTCGCCCATGATATCACCTGTGTTGTCATCAGGAGCAGTAACAAGAAGCTTGCCGATAGGCTCGAGGATAGTAGGTTCAGCCTGCTTCAGACCTTCCTTGAAAGCGATGGAAGCAGCTGTCTTGAACGCCATTTCGGAGCTGTCAACAGGGTGGTAGGAACCATCAACAAGGATAGCCTTAAGGCCTGTTACAGGACAGCCTGCGAGAACGCCCTTCTTCATGGAATCCTGAAGTCCCTTTTCAACAGCAGGGAAGAAGTTCTTAGGAACAGCGCCGCCGAATACCTTTTCTTCGAATACGAGTTCATCGGAAAGGCATGGCTCGAATTCAATCCATACGTGACCGTACTGACCGTGACCGCCGCTCTGCTTCTTGTGCTTACCTTCAACCTTGACCTTCTTGCGGATAGTTTCGCGGTACGCAATCTTAGGTTCCTTGAGATTGATGTCAGCACCGAACTTAGCTTTCAGCTTGGCAGCAGCAACTTCAATGTGCTGTTCGCCAAGACCTGCAATAACCTGTTCCTTAGTAAAATCATCAAGGCTATAGCTGAGAGTCTTGTCTTCTTCAGTAAGACGCTGGATACCAGCGCTGATCTTGCTTTCGTCGCCCTGTGCCTTAGCTGTTACAGCCATTCTGAAGCAAGGCTTAGGGAACTCGATTTCAGGGAATGTAACCTTTCTTGCAGCTTCGCAGATTGTATCGGAAGTGCCTGCGTTGATCTTTACAGCAACAACGATATCGCCTGCGTGTGCTTCTGTAACTTCGGTCTGCTTCTTGCCGAGGAGGGTATAGAGCTTACCGATTTTTTCGGGAGCGTCAGCAGTTGTGTTGATGTACTCTGTGTTAGCCTTGAGAGTACCGCTTACAATCTTTATGTAGGACATCTTGCCAACGAACGGGTCAGCAACTGTCTTGAATACGAATGCGGAGAGAGGAGCGTTGTCCTCGTAAGGAATTTCAACAAGCTCATCAGCGGCATCTGTAGCCATAACAGGCTTGTTGTCTACAGGTGCAGGGAGGAGAAGCTCGATTTCCTTAAGGAGCATATCAACGCCTGCTGTAGTAGTGGAGGAACAACATACAACAGGAGTGATAACGCCCTCATTCATACCCTTATGGATACCGTGAACAAGCTCTTTCTGTGTGAAAGGCTCACCCTCGAAGAATTTTTCCATAAGTTCATCATCTGTTTCAGCAACAGCTTCCGTAAATGCGGCAACAAGACCGTCCATACGGTATTCCATCTTCTCGGAAATTTCAGCTGTAGGCATATCTGTTTCAACAGCGTTGCCCTTTTCGTCATATGTATAAGCCTTCATTTCAATGAGGTTTACAAAGGATACAACCTTTCTGTCCTTGATAACAGGAACAACTACAGGGCAGACTGTAGGACCGAACTTTGTCTTGAGGTCTGTGAGAACGTTGTAGAAGTTAGCGTCCTCATCGTCGATTTTTGTAACTACGAACATCTTCGGCTTGCCGAGTTCGCAAGCAAGGTCGTAAGCCTTTTCAGTACCAACCTTTACACCTGACTTTGCGGAAACTGTAATCATGACAGTTGCAGCAGCGGCAGCGCCCTCGTGCATACCTGCAGCAAAGTCAAACAGACCCGGTGTGTCGAGGAGGTTGATTTTGATATCGTTATATTCAAAGGATGCAAGAGCAGTGCTCAGGGAAGCCTTGCGCTTGATTTCCTCGGGGTCATAGTCACAAACGGTGTTGCCGTCAGCGGTTTTTCCGAGTCTGTCCGTAACGCCTGCTCTGAACAGGAGCGCCTCAGCGAGAGATGTCTTGCCTGAGCCTGAATGACCTGTGATTGCAATATTCTTGATTGTTTCAGCTCCGTAGTGTTTCATAGTGATTTCATCCTTTCTTTGAGTGCGGAAGCTGTTCCGCAATATATCTCATAAATAATTTGTAACAAATCCACAAAAAAATGTTTTGCAACAATTAACATTATAGCATCTTTGCTTACGGATTGCAACAGCAAAACAACAATTTCAACAAACTATATCATTTGATATTGATATATCTGTGCATTTTATACAACGTCAAATACAAAACAAACGGCTATATTATAAAATGTATTCCGGAGGAAGCATAAATATGCAGAAAAATATACTTGTTGACATATCAACGTTTTGTATGCTTTGTATAAAGTATACTTTAATTTATGGAAATCCCTTGACCGACTGACATAAAAATGTTAAAATATTTTAAATTAATCAGGAAATGAGGATTGAAGATGAACGGATTGCTTTTAGGCACAGGAATTGCCGCAGGTGTTGTGGCTCTCGGTGCAGCAGGCTCAGTAGCAGGTGCATTCAAGCTGTTCAACAAGGTTATTCCCCGTCAGGACGGCGTAAAGGTGAATATGGACGAAATGGCTGACGCAAAGAAATGGGAAGAATACAAGAAAACTATCGGACCTAAAAAGGAATATCTTCTTGCCCAGACCTGTCAGCATATGACAATAAAATCAAAGGACGGTCTTACCCTCCACGGCGATTATTTCCCCGCAAATGAACCTACAGACAGAGTTGCAATCTGCTTCCACGGCTATACAAGCAGCAGACTCTCCAACGCAAGCTTCGCTTCCTTCCTGCATAAGCAGGGTATCAACTGTCTGCTGGTAGACAACCGCAGCCACGGCGACAGCGAGGGACAGTACATCGGCTTCGGCGTACTGGACAGATACGACTGTCTCAGCTGGATTGATTTCATGAACAGGCAGCTTGACGGCAAGGCACGCTTTATGCTTTACGGCGTTTCAATGGGTGCTTCAACAGCGCTGATGACAATCGGCATGGACGAGTGTCCCGACAACGTTGACCTTGTTGTTGCAGACTGTGGATTTACTTCCCCTTATGACGTTTTTGCGCACGTGCTGAAAAAGGATTACAAGATGTCCGAATTCCCGATTATGAACATCAACGATGTAATCTGCCGAAAGAAAGCAGGCTACGGCTTCAAGGACTGCTCAACCCTTGATACGCTTAAAAAGGCAAAGTGCCCCGTGCTTTTCATCCACGGCAAGGACGACAATTTCGTGCCCGTATGGATGAGCGGAAAGAATTACGACGTATGCAGCTCCGACAAGGACATTCTTCTTGTTGAAAACGCAGGGCACGGCGCAAGCTACTTCGAAAATCCAGACCTCTACGAAAGCAAGGTAAATGAATTCCTTGACAAGTATTTCAGATAACAGGCTACTATAAAAACCAAGGAGAAGCATTATGAGTGAATTTATGAAAGAGCTTAACATCAACGGTGCAGTTGTACAGGGGTACCCGCTGAATGCTGCCCAGAGAATTCACAACTATACCATTAAATTTGCACCTCATCAGGTTATCAACATCGGTACAGGCTTCTACATCCAGATTGACATCAATTTTGACATTCTCCGCAAGGCTATAAAAATGGCTTATGAGCGCTTCGACTGTATGCGTCTGCGCTTTGCCGAGGACGAGGACGGCAAGGTCTATCAGTACCTTGTTCCGAGGGACGACAGGGAAATCCCGTTCTTTGACTTCTCCGAATGGAAAGAGGAGGATGCGCACAAAGAAATGGAAAACTGGACAAAAGTCCCATTTGAGCGTTACAACTCCCCGATGAACTATATCGCAATGGTCAAGCTTCCCAACGGCTACAACGGTACATATTTAAAGGTTGACCATATGACAATGGACTCCAGCTCCCTTATTGCTTTTGACAAGGATATCCTTGAAATCTACTGTCACCTCTGCTACGACACAGAAATGCCTAAGCCTATGATGTCCTACATCAAGGCGCTTGAAAAGGACCTTGAATACGAGGCAGGCTCACCTGCCCAGAAGCGTGACGAGGAATACTGGATGAGTCAGATTGAAGCTGACGAACCTATGTACACCGACTTCAACGGTATGGGCAGACTCATCACACAGCGCCGTGAAAACAACAATCCCGACCAGAGAAGCGCAATGGTTATCTCCCGCAATCCCGAAGCGGCAATTTCCGTGTTCGAGCTTGAAAAGGAGCCGTCCGACAGACTCATGCAGTTCTGTCTTGACAATCAGGTGCCTATGGCTACACTTCTCCTTATGGGTCTGAGAACTGTTCTTTCCAAGTTCAACAACGACGAAAAGGACGTTTCCGTAAAGAGCTGTGTTGCACGACGCGGTACACTTCTCGAAAAGCACAGCGGCGGTACAAGAATTCACTTCTTCCCGCTCCGTACAATTATCGAGCCCGAAACAACATTCTATGAGGCGCTCCACATAATTCAGGGCGAACAGAACAAGCTGTTCCGTCACGCAAACTTCGACCCTATTGATTTCACAATGCGCCGAAGCAAGTACCGCGGACTTACTCCTGGGTCAAGCTACGAAAGCCTCAGCCTTACATATCAGCCGATGACAATTCAGCGCGGCAAATATGATATGCCTGACATCAACTACAAGACCATGTGGTACACAAACGGCGTTGCAGGTCAGCCTCTCTACCTGACGGTTATGCACCGTGCCGAGGACAATGGCCTGAATTTCAGCTTCGAATACAGAAAGGACGCTGTTACCAAGGACGAAATGGAATACCTCTATTACTACCTCTGCCGTGTACTGTTCAGAGGTATCGAGGACAAGGACAGGACTGTCGGCGAAATCCTTGAAATGATATAAAGCCAAATCGGCGACGCAAAACGAACGCAAGCGTTCAAAAACAAAATCAAAGATTTTGCTTACGGGTTTTCGCAAGCGAAAAACACCGTGGTTTGTCAGGTTAATAAAACAATCGAAATAAAGGAGAAATTATTATGTTTGAACAGCTTAAAGAACTTATCTGCAACTATGTTGAGGTTGACGAAAGCGCTATTACTGAGGACGCAAGATTTATCGAGGACCTCGGCTTCAACTCCTACGACTTTATGAGCATGCTCGGCGAAATCGAGGAAACTCTAGACGTTCAGGTTGACGAACAGGAAGTTATCAAGCTCAGCACTGTGGGCGACGCTGTCAAGTATATCGAATCTCTCAAAGCTTGATTTGGGGGGTACGTAAAATGGATAAAACAAAAGTAAAAAGCTTACAGGATTTAGTAAGACTTGCTGCTGAGGAATACGGCGACGGTTCCTTCGTAAAGGAAAAGGCAGGCAAGGAAGTTGTTGAAAAATCCTTCAAGCAGTTCTTCACAGATACAAGAAAGGTTGCTTCATTCCTTCTTGAAGCAATGGGACCCGAAAAAATCCATGCCGCAACAATTGGTCTTACAAGCTACGCTTATCTTGTTGGCTACTTCGGAACAATTATGGGCGGCAACGTTACTGTTCCTCTTGACGCACAGCTTACCTGCGAGGACCTCTGCGACCTTATGAACAGAGCAGACGTGAACGTGTTCTTCTATGATGCACGTTACGCACCTATGCTTCCCGCAATCAAGATGAACTGCCCTGAAATCAAGGTTTATATTGCACTCCAGCCACACGACGGCGCTGAAAACGTGCTGACAGAAATTCTTGAAAAATATGGCGAGGCCCAAATTTACGATATTCCGTCCGAGTCCCTTGCTTCAATTGTGTACACATCAGGTACAACTGGCAAGGCAAAGGGTGTAATGCTTACCCACGGCAACCTTATTGACAACGCTATGTGTCAGGATAACGAGGCTTCCCCTGAGGACTCACTTCTCAGCGTGCTTCCTATCCACCACGTTTTCTGCTTCGCTTGTGACATTCTTCTTTCTCTCCGTTACGGCACAACAATCTGCGTAAACGACTCAATGATGAGAATTGCACAGAACCTCAAGCTTTTCCAGCCGACAATCCTGCTTATTGTTCCGATGATTGCGGAAACAATCCTCAAGCAGATAAACGCTGCCGCAGCTGCAAAGGGACTTCCTGCCGCTGCTGTTGCACAGGCTTTCTTCGGAGGTAGATTAAAAGGTATCTACAGCGGCGGTGCGTACCTCGCTCCTGAAATTATCAAAGCTTACGGCGAATTCGGTATTCCTATGGCACAGGGCTACGGTATGACCGAGTGCTCACCGAGAATTGCAACCGCTGATTTCAACAACGTAAGCCTGCTTGGCGACGTCGGTACAATCGTTAACGGCTGTGAAGTAAAGATTGTTGACGGCGAAATCGTTGTTAAGAGTCCGTCTGTAATGCAGGGCTACTACAAGTTCCCTGAAGCAACAGCTGAAGCTCTTGACGCTGACGGCTGGCTCCACACAGGCGACCTCGGCTACGCTGAAGACGGACGCCTTTACATCACAGGCAGAAAGAAAAACCTTATCATTCTCAGTAACGGCGAGAACGTTTCCCCTGAGGAACTGGAAAACAAGTTCGCTCTTATCGACCTTGCTGCTGAAGTTCTTGTCTATGCAGAAGAAGGCTACATTACAGCTGAAATCTTCCCTAACCCCGATATGTGTCCCGACATTGACGAGGCAGCTGCAAAGCTGAACGAAATCATCAAGGAAATCAACACGACTCTGCCGTCCTCCAAAACAATCCGCAGACTCCGTGTGCGTGATAAGGAGTTCGAAAAGACAACCTCCAGAAAAATCAAGAGAAATCAGTCCTGTCAGGGCGAAATCAAGTAAAAATGTTCAAATCAGCCGCCGTATTTGTTGCAATTAGCACATTGACATACGACGGCTGTTTGCTTTATAATATAGTAAAGAAGTGTTTTCGGAAGGAGGTTTTATTATGACAATCGGTTCAATCGGTGTTGGTATTTCAGGTGCAAACACAGGCTTTGCAGGCAAATCCTTCAACTATGCAATGTCCGCCTACGGCAAGAACAAAACCGAAAAGGCTGACGATAATTACGGTAAGTACAGCGGCAGTCCCGAACACGCTCATAATAAGATTTCCGAGGAAAATGACAAAAAACGCCGTTTTGACTCTTTCGAGTGCAAAACCTGCGAAAACAGACGCTATCAGGACGGCTCGGACGACATGGGCGTTTCTTTCCAGACCCCTACAAAAATTGACCCGAAATCTGCGGCGGCTCAGGTCAAGAGCCACGAAATGGAGCACGTCGGCAGAAATCAGGCTAAGGCTGAACGGGAGGGCAGGGAAGTTGTTTCCCAGAGCGTTACCCTCAGCACGGCAATCTGTCCCGAATGCGGCAGGGTTTATGTTTCGGGAGGACTTACCCGTACAGTCACAAGAGGAGCAAACGACAACCGCTTCAACGTCGGAATGAACGACCCCTCACAGGGCAAGGGCGGAATGTTCGATATGGCTGTGTAAGCTTTTTTCAGCACCATGCGAAAGTATGGTGCTTTTATTTTACCCGCAATAAAAATTACATTCTGTAAAATTATACAGAAAATATATTTTTTGTAGTTACAAAAAACTCTTGACAAATATATATTTTTATGTTATAATAAAAAGTAATTCATTCGTAAATAATTGCACCCGACAGAAAATTCCTGCATTATGTTTATCGTAAATTCGTTGTAAATTATATTTTTCTTTCGGGTTTTTATTTGCAAAAACGCAAAACAGCCAACCAAAAAGCATGTTTTTTGTGCATGTATACAAAAAGCAAAAATGTTGCCAAAACCTGTTGACGTTACTTCCAAAATAGGTTATAATAATGTTGATGTTAGAAATCATCTAATCACTTTAATTTAGTTTAACATCCGTTTTGTTGTCTCCTTTCTTTTGTTCTACACATATTTTACTTATTTCATTTAATCTCATTTTGCAGGGCACCGTTTGTCCTGCTATTTTTTTGTCCTTTTTTACTCCGTAAATTGACAAATACAAAAGCTTGGAGTATAATATAGTAGTATTTATGTAAAATTACCTTTTAGGAGGAAAAGCTTGAAAATAAATTTTCAAGCTGTAAGTTTTATTTTCTTCGCTGACGCTCAGAATTTTCTGACGAAAACCATAAAACTTTGAAAGGAGGACATATTCCCAATGGGAATATGACTATTATTATGTCAAAGAAATTCTACATCACGACCCCGATTTACTATCCATCGGGCAACCCACACATCGGTCACTGCTACACAACCGTTGCATGTGACTCCATCGCTCGCTACAAGCGAATGCAGGGCTATGATGTAATGTTCCTCACAGGTACTGACGAACACGGTCAGAA
>JAZUSM010000015.1:0-19357 GCA_045606725.1 Oscillospiraceae bacterium
GGGTGGAACTGTGCACCGAAAACATACTTGTTATCCTGCACCATTGCAGTAACCTTTCCGCCATAATCACAGTAAGCTGCAACATTATCATCATTACATTCAGCAGCAAACGAGGGGACAACATAAACATACGCATTTTCAGGAAGGCCCTTGAAAAGCGGACATTCATTCTGAATTTTCAACTCATTCCAACCCATGTGAGGGATTGGCATATCTGTTCTTTCAATTTTCTTTACAGCTCCCGGGATAAGTCCAAGGCCGTCACATTCTTCAAATTCGTAGCCTTTTTCAAAGATAAGCTGCATACCTAAGCAGATACCAAGAAAAGGCTTGATTTTTGTCTGCTCATGAATAAGTGGAACAAGTCCGCTGTTATTAAGCATATTCATAGCGGCAGGAAAAGCGCCTACACCCGGGAGAATTATTCTGTCAGCTTTTTTTATTTCATCTTCTGAATTTGTAAGCTTACATTCGTACCCAAGATAATCAAAGGCATTCTTTACACTGAAAATATTTCCTGCGCCGTAATCAATAATGGCTATCATTACAATACTCCCTTTGTTGACAGGATTTCGTTTCCTACTACGGACTTTGCCGCCTTGATTGCGTGTGCACAAGCTTTGAAAAGTGCTTCGGCAATGTGGTGGTCATTCTTACCGTACTCGGATTTAAGGTGGAGAGTTATTCCTGCATTGAAAGCAAATGCACGGAAAAATTCTTCTGCAAGGCAGGTATCAAACTCGCCTATTCTATCATCGCTGAATTCTGCATCAAACACCAGAAATGGTCTGTTGCTTATATCAAGGCAACAAAAACCAAGTGCTTCGTCCATTGGAATAAAAGCAGTACCGTAACGTGCAATACCTTTCATATCACCGATAGCCTGCTTGAAAGCTGTACCGAGGACAATTCCTGCATCCTCAACTGTGTGGTGTCCATCAACATAGAGATCACCCTGAACCTTCAAGGTAAGGTCCATTTTACCGTGTACGGCAAATGCGGTAAGCATATGGTCGAAAAATCCTATTCCTGTTGAAATATCGACTTTTCCGCTTCCGTCAAGGTTAAGAATGACTTTGATATCTGTTTCCTTGGTTTTTCTGGTTATTTCAGCAGTTCTCACGATTATTCCCCTTTCGTCATATTGTCAAGGATTTCGTCAAGTGCCTTGACAACAGCTTCATTTTCTTCTTTAGTACCTGCGGTAATACGAATATAGCTGCCCATATAACGGATTGCAATGGACTTTTCAAGCAGCTTTTCATAGATTTCCTTACCGTAGGCTGTTTTGATAAATACAAAGTTTGTTACGGAATCATAAACCTTTTCAAGTTTAACGTATTTCTTAGCAAGTGCAGATATTTCAGCATGTAAAGCTATTCGGCTTTTCACAAGTTCTGCACAGCAATTCCTAAGAAGTTCTTTTTCACTGAGTACAGTTTTACAGATTACCTGAGAAATTGAATCTGTATTGTATGGTGACTTAACACTTCTGAGCGCAGTTGTAATTGTTTCACCTGCAACAGCAAAACCCATCCTGATACCTGCAAGACCGATTGCCTTGGAACAGGTTTTGAGGATAATCAGGTTATCGTAATTCTCAACTTCATCAAGAATACTCTGATCCCAAAAATCCATATATGCTTCGTCGATAATTACAAGACAATATACACTTTTGATAAGCTTAATAACCTCTTCTCTTGATACACCGAGAGAAGTTGGATTACAAGGGTTAGAAAAGATTACTGCTTTGATATTCTGATTGTTACAGTAATCAATGACCTTAGGAATATTAATCTGAAGTGATGGTTCCTTAGGAAGTGTTTCAACCTTTAATTCATACATACTGCTATAAAATGCGTACATTGAAAAGTCGGGAGAAAGAGTCAGAATTTTATCCCCTGTTTCAAGAAAACAGCTGGAGATAATACTGATAAGTTCATCAGAACCGTTACCTGCTGTAACATATTTTTCAGGAACGTTATATAGTTCAGAAAAAGCCTTTACAGCATTTCTTGCCATTGGGTCAGGATAACGATTTAACTGTATCTTTTGTATTTCCTCGGAAATTTTATTGCCAAGCTGTTCATTAAGATTGAAATATGATTCATTTGCGTCAAGGCGAATTTTATAATTACCTTCAATCGGATCATACGGTTCAAGCTTTTTTAATTTGGAATTAAGTTCGTACATTATATAAGTCCTTCCTGTCGGAATTATTCAAATCTTATCTTGATTGCATTTGCGTGAGCTGTAAGTCCTTCACGTTCAGCAATACAAACAATATCATCCTTTGCATCAAGGAGAGCCTGTTCTGTGTAATAGATAAAGCTGGAACGCTTTGTAAAGCTGTTAACAGAGAGCGGAGAGAAAAATCTTGCTGTTCCGCTTGTCGGAAGAACGTGGTTTGGACCTGCATAATAGTCACCAAGTGGCTCAGGGGCATACTTGCCAAGGAATACTGAACCTGCATTGTCAATCTGTCCGATATACTGGAGCGGGTTGTCGACCTGCATTTCAAGGTGCTCAGGAGCAAGATCATTTGCGAGCTCAATTGCATGGTCAATAGTTTCAGTTACAATGATTGCGCCGTAATCTGCAAGGGATTTTTCGATGATTTCCTGTCTTGAAAGAAGCTTGCACTGTCTTTCAAGTTCAGCAATTGTCTTATCGGCGATATCGTTGCTTGTTGTGATAAGAATTGAAGAAGCAAGCTTATCGTGTTCAGCCTGGGACATAAGGTCGGCAGAAAGGTACTTAGGGTCAGCTGTTTCATCTGCCACAACAAGAATTTCACTTGGACCTGCAATCATATCAATATCAACCTTACCATAAAGAAGCTTCTTTGCGGTTGCTACAAAGATATTGCCAGGACCAACAATTTTATCAACTTTTGGAATTGTTTCTGTACCGTAAGCAAGAGCTGCAACTGCCTGTGCACCACCTGCGAGGAATACTCTGTCAACGCCGCAGATTGAAGCTGCAACGAGGATATCCTTATTAGGTGTACCGTCCTTGAGTGGAGGTGTTACCATAATGATTTCCTTTACGCCTGCAATCTTTGCAGGGATAGCATTCATAAGTACAGAAGATGGGTATGCAGCTGTACCGCCGGGAACATAAAGACCTACTCTTTCAAGACCTCTTACACGCTGACCGAGAATAACTCCATTGTCGTGTGGGTCGATGAAGCCCTGTTCTTTCTGACGATTGTGGAAAGCTGCGATGTTTTCCATAGCATTGAGGAGAGCATTTACAAACTCCTCATCAGCATCATTAAGTGCATCGTGAATAACATCAAGTGGAACCTCATAATACTCAGGAAGCTTGCCGTCAAATTTAAGAGTATAATCCTGAACTGCTTTATCGCCGTTTTCCTTAACGTTATCAATAATTTCAGAAACGATTTCAGTTACCTTTTTATCAGTTTCACCGTTACGCTTTTCAACTTCTTTAAGAAAAGCTACCTCGTCTTTTCCGTTAGCTATAATTTTTCTTATCATTATAATCGAGCCTCCGAATTACAAATTTTCTTCAATAAGCTTGATAAGCTCTTCAATTTCCTGCTGTCTGAGTTTAAGACTTACTCTGTTGACAATAAGTCTTGCGGAGATAGGTGCGATATCCTCAAAAACTTCCAATCCGTTTTCTTTAAGGGTTGTGCCTGTTTCTACAATATCTACAATTGCATCTGACAAGTTAAGAAGCGGAGCAAGTTCAACACTTCCCTCAATTTTTACGATATCTACGTCCATACCCTTTTTCTCAAAAAAGCTTCTTGAAACATTAGGATATTTTGTAGCAATTGTTTTGATATTGTATCCCTGATAGAAATTGTCTCCTTTTTTACCTGCAAGGGCAAATTTACATCTGCCGAAACCAAGGTCAACAAGTTCAAAGAACTTGCCGTTCATTTCCATAATAGTATCCTTACCGACAACACCCATATCACAAACACCGTGTTCAACGTATGTAATAACGTCAGCTGCTTTCGCAAGGACAACTTCAATTGAGTCACCTACAGGAAGAATGAGCTTTCTTCCCTTTTCTCTTACTGCTGTACAATCGTAACCTATTTTTTCAAGCAGAGCTACTGTATCCTTTTCAAGTCTGCCCTTTGTAAGAGCAATTCTGAGAGGTCTTTTTGTATTTTCCATTTTGAAGCCTCCGTTATATTGTTTCTTCCGAAATGTCATTTCCGACACGGACAATTTTATTTATCTTCTTATTCTTTGCGTATGACTTAGTTTCTTCATATGTTGCAAAGACAGAATTCTCAACTGTCAAACCGTCATTTCTGAGCTGATTGGCGTAAGTAATTGCTTTCATAATGCAATTATCTTCACCATACACAATTACATCTGCAACAGGTACAGAATATGTATTAATCTGCTTCATAACCTTTGCAACCGCATCAATATTTACAGCAAAGCCTGTTGCAGGAACATCGTAACCGAATTCAGCAAGAAGCTTATTGTAGCGTCCACCTGAAAGAACAGCGTCACCGTAGCCCTGGAGGTAACCTTTCATTATAACCCCTGTATAGTAATCCATTTTATTTACTATGCCAAGGTCAACTGTAATTTTATCGCTGTAACCAAATTCCTTAAGGCTGTTATAAATTGCACGAAGATTATCAATTACCGCATTCAATTTATCATCATTATAAAGCTTAGCAGCCTTATCAAAAACTTCTTCTCCACCAAAAAGACGTGGAAGCTGTTTAAGTGCATTGGTAATTTCATTATTTCCTATACTGTCAAGCAGATCGTTGAGTGCAGGATAGTTCTTAACCTCAATAAGACTTCTGATTTCTTCCTTTGTTGCAACATCAGTATCAAGCTTATTTACGAGTTCACGGAAAAATCCTATATCTCCAAGCTCAAATCGAAAATTTTCACTTTCAAATGAAGAAAGAACTTCGATTACACTTGTAAGCACTTCAAGGTCTGCACGATTCGAGTCGGAACCTATAAGCTCAATACCCATCTGGTGAATTTCATCACTTCTGCCGCGCATTTCAGGCTTATTACGGTACACGCTCTGACGATAGTAAAGTCTTAATGGAAGTTCTGCATCACGAAGACGTGTTGCTGCAACTCGCGCGATTGGCATTGTTGAGTCTGGACGGACAACAAGGAGTCGTCCTTTATTATCAGAAAGCTTGTACATACTTTCCTGCGGAAAATATCTTGAATTAAGATTGAACACATCAAAGAATTCAAGTCCCGGTGTTACAATTTCACAATAACCCTTTGAAACAAATATTGAAGAAAGCTTTTCCTCAATACTGCGACGTATTGCACAATCTTCAAAAAGAAGGTCTTTTGTTCCTTCAGGAGTAATTAAATCATATCTTTTCATTTTCAGCCCTCATCATTTTAGTGTAGTAAAGTAGTATCACAATATCTTGATATCATAATATCATAGTTAAATGTTTTTGTCAACCCTTTTTATTAAAAAAGTGATATCTGATTTGATTTTGGCAGTGCATCAAGTGCACCTATACTTTCTAAAGTTTCTATAACGGATTTTGTTGCTCCGCTTCTTTCCTGCAACTCATCTATGGAAAGTAGTTCGCCTTCCTGCACCGCATCATAAATTGCTTTTGCGGCATTCACTCCGACACCCTTTGCCGAACAAAACGGAAGTCTGAGTTTTCCATCTTCAATCTTATATTTTTCAGCATCAGATTTAAAAACATCAATTGGCAGAAACTCAAAACCTCTTGCCATCATCTCATTTACAATCATCAGCATATCAAGTGTTGAAGTTTCCTTAGCAGTACGTTCATTTCCCTTTTGTTTCAATTCATCGATTTTGAATTTAACAGCAGCTCTGCCCTGAACAGCTGTTTCGGCATCAAAATCCTCACCTCTTACGGTGAAAATTGTTGCATAAAAAGCAAGCGGCTCATATACTTTGAACCATGCAAGTTTCATGGCTGCCATAACATATGCAGCGGCGTGAGCTTTCGGAAACATGTACTTAATTTTCAGACAGCTGTCAATATACCACTGAGGAACATTATGGTCAAGCATATCCTGCTTCATTTCATCAGTAAGAAGTTTAGGAGCGTTACCCTTACGGGTGATTTCCATTATTTTAAAGGAAAGCTTGGGATCCATACCGTGGTAGATAAGGTATGTCATAATACCGTCACGGCATCCGATAACCTCTGAAATTGTGCAGGTACCATTTTTAATTAACTCCTGAGCATTGCCGAGCCATACGTCAGTACCGTGTGACAGACCTGAAATCTGAAGCAAGTCAGAAAATTTTGTAGGCTTTGATTCGACAAGCATCTGACGGGTAAAGCCCGTACCCATTTCGGGAATTGCAAGAGTACCTGTTTCACAATCGATATCTTCGGCGGTTACTCCAAGTGCTTCCGGTGATGTACAAAGACTGATTACTTTTTCGTCACCTGGGAAAATATCTTCTGTTCTTATTCCCGTCATGTCCTCAAGATGCTTGTACAGCGTCGGAACATCGTGTCCAAGTTCATCAAGCTTAAGAATTGTATCGTGAAGCGAATGGAAGTCGAAATGAGTAGTTGTAAAAATTGAATTCGGGTCTTCGGCAGGGTGCTGAACGGGAGTAAAGTCGTAAACCTCAAATTTAGCAGGCACAACAACCATACCACCAGGATGCTGACCAGTTGTACGCTTAACACCTGTACAGCCTATGGTAAGACGGTTGATTTCTGATTTTGACAACGTTTCCCCACGTTCATCAAGATAGTGCTTTACATATCCGTAAGCAGTTTTATCTGCAACTGTACCAATTGTTCCCGCCTTGAACACGTTATCCTTACCGAACAGTTCTTCAGTATACTTATGAGCAAAGGTCTGATATTCACCTGAGAAATTAAGATCGATATCAGGCGCTTTATCTCCGTCAAATCCAAGGAAGGTTTCAAAAGGAATATCGTGTCCGTCACGGTTATACGGAGTACCGCACTTTTCACAGTTTTTATCAGGCAAATCATAACCCGAGCCAACAGAACCGTCTGTTATAAAAATACTATGATGACAATTAGGACACACATAATGCGGCGGAAGCGGATTAACCTCAGATATTCCTGCCATAGAAGCAACAAAAGAAGAACCTACCGAACCTCTTGAGCCAACCTTATAACCGTGTTCATTTGAATTTGCTACAAGCTTCTGCGCAATCATATACAGAACTGCAAAACCGTGTTTGATAATAGATGTAAGCTCTCTGTCAAGTCTTTTTGCAACAAGTTCTGGTACAGGGTCACCATAGATTGATTTACAGCGTTCCCATGAAATACGCTCCAAATCCTCATCTGCACCAGGAATTTCAGGAGTAAATGTTCCCGGTGGAATCGGAACAATATCAGGATTAACCATATTTGCAATTTTATTTGTATTTGTTACAACTACCTCATATGCCTTTTCCTTGCCAAGGTAGGCAAATTCTTCAAGCATTTCGTCAGTTGTACGAAGATAAAGCGGTGCTTGCTGGTCGTAATCCTTAAACTTCTGGCTTGTAAGAATTTTTCTGAAAATGCCATCAGACTTGTCCATAAAATGAACGTCACAAGTAGCAACAACAGGAATATGCAGTTCTTCGCCAAGCTGAACGATTTTTTTATTGAGTTCCTGCAAATCTTCTTCTGTATTTATATCAGGACAATCCTCATCCCTTATCATAAATGCATTATTGGCAATCGGTTGAATTTCCAGATAATCGTAAAATCTTGCAATTGCCTTAATCATTTCCCATGGCTGTCCGTCCCTGACAGCAGCAAAAACTTCACCAGCTTCGCAGGCGCTACCCACTATAAGTCCATCTCTGTGCTTTGCCAATTCGGAAATAGGGACTCTTGGAAAACGTCTGTAATACTTGATATTACTGTAGGATATAAGTTTATACAGATTTTTCAGACCTATTGAATTCTTTACAAGTATTATCTGATGATATGGTCTTAAAAGACGTGGGTCGACATTTTCAACGCAGGCATTTACTTCACTTAACTTACTTATATGATGTTCGCTCATAAGTCTGTTTGCAAGAATAATATAAATTCTCGCAAGCATCTTAGCATCTTCATCAGCACGATGGTGATTGAATTCACCAAGTCCCAAGTCCTTTGCAACAACATTGAGTTTATGCTTTTTCAGATGAGGAAGCATACTTCTGCTGATGACAACAGTATCTACCATTGAAAAAGAAAAATCGACCTTATGCCTTGTACATCCCATACGAATAAATGAACAGTCGAATTTTGCATTATGTGCAATCAGGACAGGCGCTTCTCCGCAGAATTCGGAAAATTTACGCAACGCTTCTTCCTGAGAAATTGCGTCCTTTACCATGCTGTCATCTATACCTGTCAGCTTTGTAATCTTCTCAGGAATATTTCTCTCAGGATTTACAAAAGTCTGAAATGTATCAACTATTTCGAGATTATTGACTCTTGCAGCACCTATTTCAATAATTCTGTCATTTGTTGCGTTGAGACCGGTGGTTTCAATATCGAAAACAATAACTTCACCTGTCAGTTCAACATCACGTATAAGATCTACAGCTTTAGCAGTATCATTTACTGAATAAGCTTCACAACCGTAAATTACTTTAAAATCTCCGCCATTTTTGCGAATTTTAGAAACTGTTGAAGCGGCCTCCGGGAATGCTTGTACAACACCGTGATCTGTGATCGCCATCGCTTTATGTCCCCAGGAATAAGCACGTTCAATCAGCTTTGATGCGGGAGTAACTGCGTCCATTGCTGACATATTTGTATGGAGATGAAGCTCAACACGTTTTTCTTCAGCAGTATCCTTTTTCTCAGTTTTCTGAACCTGCATAACATCGTTAGCTTTGATTACAAACTCATTTTCAAATGTGTCAAACTCTGCTCTGCCCCGTATAAGGAGAGTACCACCCTTTTTAAAAGCGGCAAATATATTTTCGTCCTCTTTATTTTCAAAGCTCTTTATTGAAATTGAATTTGTATAGTCAGTTATGCTTACTGATACAACACGTTTTTCACCATTTTTGGTACGTATTTCCTTTTCGGAATAATCGAACACATCTCCCCATATGGTAATGTTGCTCATTTTGCTTTTAATTTCTGAAATATTGATTACAGGAGTATCTATTGAACGCCCTTTAATCAACTTTGCATTATCAACAAGAATAGGCAAATCCTTGAAATCTATTGTAATGACTTCTTTTTCCTCCTGGTTATCAGAATACTGAGGAACACTATTATCAACAGCTTCAGGAGGTGCTTCTTCAGGCATGGGCATTGAAGCAGCAAGCTTTGTCATTCGCTCTGCATAACTGCTTTCTCTCTCTGGAAAGCTGTTTACTATGCCTTCATTAAGAACAACTTTGACATCAATTGAGAAAAACTCCTTGATCACCTTCTCTATTTCATGCTCTATATTTGCATTTTTCAAAGTATTATATCCAATACCGTTTATATTGATATAAATTATTCCGTTTTCATATTTAAAATCAGCATTGTTCAGATGTCCATTTACAACATAAAATCTACGTTTAAGGACTGCAACCATGTCAGGCATACAACGCTCATTGAATAAAGCAGGTGTATATCTGCAATTCAAAATAAAATTATTAATTTCGAGATTGTTTTTCATTGCTTTTTCAAAATCAAGCACATAACTGTATTTCTGCACCTGTTCATAGGAAGCAAACACTACAAGTTCCCGTGTTTTCTCATTGAGAACAAGTTTAAGTATTTCACCTTTTCCGAGTGAATTTGAAATATCGGATATATACTCTGAAAAGAATTCCTTTATAAGCATTACGCTTTCACCAATCCTATATTTTTTCTATTTCCTTGAGAAGTTCGTCAAGTATTTTATCTTCATGTACTTTTCTGAGAACTTCGCCTTTCTTGAAAATTACTGCACATTTATCTCCACCAGCTATACCTATGTCAGCTTCACGAGCTTCACCAGGTCCGTTAACAACACAGCCCATTATTGCCACAGTAATATCCTTATCTGTATTTGCCAATGCTTTTTCAACCTTTTCAGCAAGATCTATAAGATTTATTTTTGTTCTTCCACAGGTTGGACATGAAACAAATTTTACACCCCTGCTTTTACCAAGAGCAGCGAGGATATCCTTTGCCGCATAGATTTCCTCTATAGGATTAGCTGTAAGTGAAACTCTTATTGTTTCACCTATTCCGTCTGCAAGCAATGAACCTATTCCGATTGCTGATTTTATAATTCCCATACGCTTTGTACCTGCTTCAGTTACACCAAGATGCAGAGGATACTGTGTTTTTTCAGCCAAAAGTCTATATCCATCAATCATTGTTTTGACATCAGAAGATTTGATTGAAATTACTATGTCGTTAAAATCACAACGTTCAAGTAATTCAGCGTGCCTTAATGCACTTTCGACAAGTGCTTCAGGTGTTGGAGAACCGTATTTGGCAAGAATATCTTTTTCGAGCGAGCCTGAATTTACGCCTATTCTTATGGGAATATTTTTATCTGAACAAGCTCTTGCGACAAGCTTAACTTTATCAAAATCACCAATATTTCCAGGATTAATACGAATTTTATCAATTCCTGCATAAACACTTTCTAAAGCAAGTTTATAGTCAAAATGAATATCTGCAACAAGAGGTATTGATACCTCACGCTTTATTGCAGGAATAAGTTTTACCGCATTTATATCAGGAATTGATGCTCTTACTATTTCACAGCCTGCTTTTTCAAGTGCCAAAGCCTGTTTTACACTTTCCTCAATATTATCAGATGGAACACTCAGCATGGATTGAATATATATCTTTTGCCCATCAAGTGTACAGTTGCCAACCTTTATAGCACGCACAGAACGCATTTTAGTCCCTCTTTCACTTTACAAAAATATTTTTCACATCATTGAATGTTACAATAATCATCAGAAGCATTAACAATGCAAGACCAACAAAATGAATCATTCCCTCGGTATCTGCTTTAAGCTGCTTTTTTGTAATTGCTTCAATCAATAAAAAAACAAAACGTCCGCCGTCAAGAGCAGGAAGCGGAAGAAGATTAAATATACCGACATTAATTGTTATAAGAGTTGCAATATCAAGAATAAATGAAATATCAAATCCTGTCTGCTCAGCAACATCTCCGATTGTTGATACGATACCGACAGGTCCCTGCAGGTCATTTATTCCATATTTTCCGGTTATCATATCTCCTAATGACATAAGAATTATTCTTCCATAGTAAATTGTATTTTTAAAAGAATATGGAAAAAGATTTTTTATTGTAATATCTTCCTTAAGAACCTTGAAGTCGTATATGAGTGTATTTTTACCCGTTTCGGGATTTGTTTCATATGCAAAATGCACATCACTCACTTCAACTTTTTGCCCGTTACGCTCAACAAGAAAATCGACTATACAATCCTCATCATTACTTAGCTGGTAAGTTATATCCTTTACAGAAAAAATCGTTACTCCATTTATTTTCAGGATACGATCTTCCAGTTTCAGTCCATAATCAGAACTTACTGCGTTATCTGCAAAATATACAATTTTGGTTGAAACATCAGTACCATTAACCAAGGTTAAAATTACTGACAAAACAAATCCAAGAATAAGATTCATTATTGCACCTGCAATAATTACTGCCATTCTTGCAGCAACAGGCTTTTTACGGAATGAGTCAGGTCTGTCCTCGTCAATATCTTCACCCATTGAGCAAAAACCACCGATTGGCAAGAGTCTGATACTATACAAGGTTTCCTTACCCTGTTTCTTGAAAATCTGAGGTCCCATTCCTATTGCAAACTCGTCAACTCTTATTCCGCAAAGCTTTGCAACAACAAAGTGCCCAAGTTCATGGATAATAATTATCAGACAAAAAAAAGCAACTGCAATCAAAATTGAAATAAAAGTATCCATAAAACCTCACTTAATTAATTTTATTATATACATATTCACGCGCCAGAATTTCAGCATTTCTTATATCCTCATAGCTTTCAGCTGGCATAGCATCAAAATCCGAAAGTGCAGATGTTACAAGTTCGCCGATTTTCAAAAATGATATTTTATTTTTAAGAAACAATCCTACCGCTTCTTCATTCACCGCATTCACAATACACGGATATGCACCTCCAAGTTTAATTGACCTGATGCATCCTGACAAGCAATCAAATGTTTCGTAATCTGGTTTTCCGAAAGTAAGTGTTCCGTAATCAGAAAAGGACAATGGCTTTACATCACAATGAACACGTTCAGGATATAACAAAGCATACTGAATAGGAATTTTCATATTGGGAGTTCCCATCTGTGCAATTACTGAATAATCAGCAAATTCCACCGCTGAATGAAGAACGCTCTCACGGTTTACAACAATCTCAATATTCTCGGGTTCAACATTGAAAAGCCATTTTGCTTCTATAAACTCCAACCCTTTATTCATAAGTGTAGCTGAATCAATAGTTATTTTGTTTCCCATATTCCAATTAGGATGATTGAGTGCTTGCTCAACGGTTACATTCTGCAAATCTTCTTTCTTTTTTCCCCAGAACGGACCTCCTGAGGCTGTCAGAATAAGCTTGTTCACCTGTTTAGGATTATTGCCTTGCAGGCATTGGAATATAGCTGAATGCTCACTGTCTACAGGATATATTTTTACATTATTCTTTCCTGCTTCACGCATTACAATATTGCCACCTGCAACAAGAGTTTCCTTATTTGCAAGTGCAATATCCGTACAACTTTCAATAGCTATTAATGTTGGAAGCAATCCGACCATTCCGACAACTGCATTGACAAACAAATCTACTGTCTTCAATGAAGCAATCTTGCATAGTCCTTCCATTCCTGTCAATACATTTATTGATGTATCAGAAAGTTGTTCGGCAAGATATTTATACTGACTTTCATCGTAAATACATACATATTCAGGTAAATACTCTCTTGCCTGCTGTTCAAGCAAATCAGCATTCTTATTTGCTGCAAGAGCTTTTACCTTAATATTATGCTTTCGGCATACATCTAATGTCTGTTTTCCGATTGAACCTGTAGAACCGATTAATGAAATATTTTTCATAAACATCTCCCATAAAACACACATCAGGCGTACATAAAAAACAGTTATAAAATCTGCTGTTTTCTTTGTACGCCCGAACTCTTATTTAAATAATACCAGATGTGTCAATGTAAACATCATAAATGGTGCTACAAACAAAACGCTGTCAAATCTGTCCATCATACCGCCATGCCCAGGCATTATATTGCCAAAATCCTTGATTTTAAACTGACGCTTGATAAGTGACGCTGAAAGGTCACCTATAATGCCAAGAATACCACAGATTATTCCCATAATTACAAGGTAAAAATAGTTCACTTCAAAGCTATATCCTCTTTCAGCCTGAACCATCTGATAGAAAAATGCATAAACAGCAAAAACAAGTCCTACTGTAAGTACTCCGCCTATTGCACCCTCAACGGTTTTTTTAGGCGAAATTTCAGGACAAAGCTTATGCTTGCCAAGAAATGTTCCCACAAAATAAGCTCCCGAGTCTCCAAGCCATGCTCCAGCAAGGCAAAGGACTATGTAGCATACACCATGGAGTACATCAAGATTTTTAAGAACGACAATACAGCACATAGACAAAGTTACAATTAATGCAGATGCAAGCATACAGCATAACTTTTCGAAACTGATTTCCTTATGCTTTGCAATATATCCTACAAAAAACAGCAGAATACAAAATGTTGCAACCATATACAGAAACTCTCTGTCAACATATTCCACTAAAAATGGCATTAATGCCGCAAAACCGAAACATATGGCACTGTGAAACTTATACTTTATACATTTACACGCAGATAGAATTTCGTATATTAAAATACATGTAATTGCAGAAACTGCAAGATTGAATACGGGAGTTGCTGACAGGAAAAGTATTCCTATAGCAACTACAATTCCAACAACAGCGGAAATAATACGGGTAACCATTTGCTCTAACCATCCTCTTTTCTGATGTTATGCATATATTACAGATAATATTCATAACAGCAAATAAAATCAAACCCCACCGAAACGTCTGCTTCGCGAAGCATAGTCATTCAATGCCTTATCCAACTCTTTTGCTGTAAAATCAGGCCACAGTGTATCTGTAAAATAATATTCCGCATAAGCTGACTGCCATATCAAAAAATTCGAGATACGCTTCTCACCGCTTGGTCTGATTAACAAATCCACATCAGGAAATCCTTTTGTGTAAAGTAAAGCAGAAAAAATATCCTCATCAATATCTGCAGCCTTTATTGCCTTATCTGCTGCCATTTCTGCCAGCTGTTTTGCAGCATGGACAATATCATCCCTACCTCCGTAATTCATCGCCAGCATAAGAGTCATATCATCAAAATCACGGGAATATTCTTCAATTTCGTTCATCTTTTCAACCATTTCAGGATTGAATGCAGATTTATCCCCTAAAAAAACGAGTCTTATACGTTCTTCAGCATATTTTCTGATTTCATCAAGATAATTATCGAAAAGCTTCATAAGTTCATTAACTTCTTCTGCAGGCCTTTTCCAGTTTTCTGTAGAAAAAGCATAAAAAGTAATATACCTGATACCTATTTTCTTACAGTATCGAACTATTTTCCTGAAGTTTTCAGCACCCTCACGATGACCTGCTGTCCGGGGAAGACCTCGTTTCTGAGCCCATCTCCCGTTGCCATCCATAATAAAGCCTATATGAACCGGAAACTTATCTTTATCAAAATTACTCAAAACAATACCCCGTAATTATATTGACATGATTTCCTTTTCCTTATCTGCAACAACCTTATCAACATCATCGCAGAACTTATCTGTGAGTTTCTGTGTATCCTTTTCGTATCCCTTCATATCATCTTCTGTGATTTCGTTGTTCTTCTTCATTGTCTTGAACTTTTCAAGTGTATCACGTCTGATGTTTCTGAGAGTAACCTTAGCTTCTTCACCGTACTTCTTAACCTGCTTAACAAGTTCCTTTCGACGGTCTTCTGTAGGCTGAGGAAATGCAAGTCTGAGAGCCTTACCATCGTTTGTTGGTGTAATACCGATATCGGAAGCGATAATAGCCTTTTCAATAGCCTTAAGCTGTGTAGCATCCCATGGCTGAATGAGAAGGTTTCTGGCTTCAACAACAGAAATCGCAGCCATCTGCTGAACCGGTGTAGGAGTTCCGTAATAATCCACAAGAACCTTGTCAAGTACAGCCGGATTTGCTCTGCCTGCTCTTATTGTTGAAAACTCGTGTTCAAGACTATTGATACACTTTTCCATTTTACCCTGTGCATTTTTAATCTGTTCGTTCATAAAAATTCTCCTCTTTCCGGCAGTAATTTTTTACTGATTTCACTTTGCCGACAAGTGAAACCGTATAATTAATGTTAATTATCGGTCGATAACAATTGTACCAACCTTTTTACCAAGGCAAGCGTCAAGGATGTTATCAGGTCGCTTCAAATCAAATACAAGAATAGGAATATTGTTATCCTTGCACATTGATGCAGCAGTGCTGTCCATTACAGCAAGATTCTTTACAAGAATATCATTGAAACTGAGCTCATCATATTTTACAGCATCATCATATTTATTAGGGTCCTTATCGTATACACCGTCAACCATTGTCGCCTTAAGAACAATATCAGCTTCAATTTCAGCAGCTCTTAATGTTGAAGCAGTATCAGTTGAGAAAAACGGATTACCAGTACCGCATCCAAAAATAACTACTCTTCCCTTTTCCATATGTCTTACAGCCTTGTTTCTGATATATGGTTCTGCAACCTGATGCATTGAAATCGCAGTCTGAACTCTTACGTCCACACCCAAGGATTCAAGGACATCAGCAACTGCAAGAGCATTCATTGTTGTAGCAAGCATGCCGATATGGTCAGCACGTGTTCTATCCATTGCACCGCTTGAACGGCCTCTCCAGAAGCTACCGCCGCCAACAACAATACCCATCTGAACTCCGATGTCAGCACATTTCTTTATACTTTCACAAATTTTAGCAATTATAGAATAGTCAAGTCCGATTTTCTTATCTCCCGCAAGCGCCTCGCCGCTGAGTTTAAGAAGAACCCTTTTGTACTTTGGTTGTTCACTCATTAGTAACCATTCCTTTCAATAAAGCTCTTAAAATCCTATCTTATTTATTTTACACTAAATTTGATAATATGTAAAGAGTTATTATAAAAAAAACCCTATTAAATTTCTATTAATAGGGCAAAAATTCATTTATAGATTACCTGAAACATGTTATATATCAGAATTGCAGCAAGAACAATGTTAAAAATCAGTGACATAACAATATATGCAATTCTTGTAAATTTTCTTTTGAATTTACCTGACATTATTCCGACCAAACAGCTTGAAACAATTACAGCAATAATATTTATAGCTGCATAAACTGTAAACTTATCCATAGGAAGCATTGATGATAACTTCCCTGATGACAGATACGCAAGAACATTTATCAACGGAAGCACAAGTAATGGAACTGTTGCGAGGGCATAATCCTTTTTATGCGAACGAATATACATAATTACAACAACAAATATAAGACTGAAAATTGCAGCACATTCAAACAGCATACAATTTTTCTCCCTTCACATTTTTATTCAGCGACATGCCTGAGAATATAATCAGACATTCTTCCATAACTTTCCTCTTTCAGTCTGAGTCCATTAATTTCAGCTGCAGAAGCAGGTAGCTTTCCATCATTTCCCTTAAATTCTGTATTTATATCCAGATAATTAACCTGAACTCTGTCTGCAAATTTCAACAGCAAAGAATTATAAGCATCAATATCTGCGTTGCTTGCAACAACAGCCTCAGTATCTGACGGTACAGGAAGAACTGACATTAGATAAATTTTAATTTCGGGATTGCTTTCTTTTAAAGTATCAACAAAGGCATCAAGCTGTTCAAAAGTCTCGGATTCATTGATATTCCCGACCTCATATAAGCCAACCATTATATAAACATTCTGTACTTCTCTTTTTAACACTGACTCTGCAATTGTATTTTCCACACCATTTTCAGAGAGAATGACCGTATTGAAATTCTGCAGCTTTATTGAATCGGAAAGAAGCATATTTCCAGATTTTACATATCCATAATCAGACAACCCTGCAAGGCTTTTGCTTCCGATAAAAACAGCACTGTCATAATAATCTTCACCTTTTTTTTCATTCAACGGTACAGGATTTATCAAGCTTAAACTTTGTCCGACAGATTCTATGTAAACTACATCTTCGACTTCTTCTTCGAACATATCCTCAGTTATTACAAAATCATCTCTCATATATAAAGTAAAGCATGCAACAAAGCTTGCGATTATAAACAGAAAAATAAACGATATTCTGAATTTTACCTTTTTCTTGTCACGGTTTGTAACCTTCATTTACATAAATCACCCTTTCACAAAAACATTCAATTATATATATTATACAACTTTTACTTTACAATTGCAACTGAAATTATAATATTTTTTAATAAATTTTATCCAAACCGTTTACACTGTATATGGAAAGCTACTTGAAAATATTATGCAATTATGTTATAATACGTTGTGAAAATCAATTACAGATTAAAGATTGTGAGTTATTGCCATGTCTGAATTCAGTTTTGAAACCTTACGAAATGAAATAGAAATATGCATATCCGACGAACACAAATTCGGTACGGATGCTTTTCTGCTTGCTGATTTTGCCTCACCACGCAGAAAAGACAAGGTATGTGACCTTGGTACTGGCTGTGGAATTATTCCACTGCTTATGCACATCAGCTTCAAACCAAATATTATTTACGGTGTTGACATACAGGAACAGGCTATTGAACAGTTCAATATTACGGTTGATAAAAACAAGCTTGAAAGCATTATTCCGATAAATACTGATCTAAAAGTACTTTGGGAAAATGCTCCTCTCGGTCAGTTTGATGTTGTTACCTGCAATCCGCCTTACAAAGCTGCAAATGCAGGCATCGAAAGTTTTATTGATGCACACAAAATTGCACGTCATGAAATTCTTTGCAACATCAATGATGTTTGCTATGCTGCTTCAAGACTTTTGAAATATGGTGGAAAGCTATGCTTGTGCAACCGCCCTGAAAGACTTGCAGATGTTGTTTCGGCAATGAAAAATAACAACATTGAGCCTAAAATACTGCGTTTTGTAAGCAAAACTCCGAATGATGCTCCATGGCTGTTCCTTATTGAAGGAAAAAAAGGCGGAAAATCGTTTATGAAGGTACTCCCTCAGCTTTATATAAATGGTGCTGACGGATTTTCAGAAGAATTGCTGAATATTTATAAAGGTGAAAAACATTAAAAAGGAATGATTAAATGTCTGGAAAGCTTTATGTTGTCGGCACGCCTATAGGAAATCTCGGCGACATTACATACAGAGCTGTTGAAATGCTCGAAAAAGTTGATTTTATCTGTGCAGAGGATACTCGGGTAACAGTTAAGCTCCTAAATCATTTTGATATAAGAAAACCGCTTGTAAGTTATCACGAACATTCTATAAGGCAGGTTTCTGAAAATATTATTGAATGTATTCTTGCAGGTGAAAGCTGTGCCGTTGTTTCAGATGCAGGTATGCCCTGCATTTCTGATCCGGGTGAAGATTTGGTACGATTATGTGCTGAAAAAGATATTCCGATTGAAGTTGTTCCAGGTCCTACAGCCATGGCTTCAGCAGTTGCCATAAGTGGTTTATCAACTTCACGATTTGCGTTTGAAGGCTTCTTATCAGTTACTAAAAAACAGCGTTATTCTCATCTTGAAGAAGTAGCAAAGGACACCCACACACTGATTTTCTACGAAGCACCTCACAAGCTTGTTGCTACATTGAATGATATGCTTGAATACTTTGGTGACAGAAAAATCTCACTTTGCAGAGAACTGACAAAGATTTATGAAGAAGTTATCCGAACAACAATTTCAGGTGCTATTGAATATTACAAGGATAAAAATCCTAAGGGTGAATATGTGCTGATTATTGAAGGTTATAACAAAGAAATTGAGCTTGCTGAACTTACAATTGACGACGCTGTAGCAGCGGCACAGAAACTGATTGACGGAGGTATGCGTGCTGTTGATGCCTGCAAGGAAGCGGCAAAAATTACAGGTTTTAAAAAAAGCGATATTTATTCTATGTTGCAATAAAAAAATCCACTGAAAGAATAACTTTCTGAAATGATATAATGATGGTAGACACTAAAAAAGCCAGTGTCTACCATCATTTTTTGTGATATACTAAATAAAAGAAAGGAGAATAAAAATGGGTAAAACAGGAAGAATAAACAGAAACTACAGTAAAGAAGAAAAACTG
>JAZUSM010000016.1:0-4265 GCA_045606725.1 Oscillospiraceae bacterium
TTTATGGGATTGAATAAAAGGCTCGTCCTCATCTGTATATGTAAGCTCCATCAAGCCGTTGTCAATAGTGTATGTACCTGTTTCCTGCTCCGAACCGTCAGAAGCCGTAAACGTTCCGTCCTCGCTGAATGTCCAGCAAACTTCACCTACCCCCTCGCTGTCAATCGCGTACCAAGTCCCCAAAATTGAGTCCTTGTCAGCGGCATAGGTGCCGTCTTTGGTTTGAGCAGCTGTTTCGGCAGTTGTGCTTTCCTCGGTTTCAGCTGTAGTTTCAACCGTAGTTTCGGCAGTCGTTTTCTCCACTGTGGTTTCTGTAGCATAAGCTGTTGTTTCCTCGGTTGTTACCGTAGTTGCTTCCTCGGTGACAGCCTCCGTTGCCGTAATCTCCTCAACAACACCCTCGCCCTTTTCGGAGCAAGCCGTCAAAACCATTGCCGAAAGCAGAATTGCAAAAAATCTTTTCATATTGTCACTCTTTTCGTCTTAAAGCTCGTCCACAACACCCAGCACCTCGCCGATACTGCCGTGAATAAGCAGGTCGGCACGGTCGTCCTTTTCGGTAGGAGTCTTGTTGATAAGCACAAGCTTCTTGCCTGTGTAGTAATCAATATATCCGCTTGCGGGGTAAACCGACAGGGACGTGCCGCCGATAATAAGCATATCAGCCGCCTTGATTGCCTCGATTGCACCGTTGACAATCTCACTGTTCAGACCCTCCTCATAAAGCACAACGTCAGGCTTTACAAGTCCGCCGCAGTCCGTGCATGGCGGAGGTCCGTCAAGGCTCTTTATGTATTCTGCACCGTGCATTTTACCGCAGCGCAGGCAGTAGTTTCTGTGCACCGAGCCGTGAAGCTCGTACACAACCTTGCTTCCTGCCGCATAATGCAGGCCGTCAATGTTCTGTGTTACAACCGCTTTAAGCTTGCCTATCTGCTCCAGCTTTGCAAGGGCAAGGTGCGCCTTGTTTGGCTTTGCGTCAAGGTAAAGAAGCTTGTCACGGTAGAATTCGTAGAAATCGGAAAGATTGTTGCAGTAGAATGTTCTGCTGAGAATTGTTTCGGGAGGATACTTGTATTTCTGATTGTAAAGTCCGTCAACGCTTCTGAAATCGGGTATTCCGCTTTCGGTAGAAACGCCTGCGCCGCCGAAAAATACGATATTTTCCGACTCAGCAAGCCAGTTTTTCAGCTGTAAAAGCTTATCCATAATAATCTCCATTCTTTTGTTTTGTCTTTTTATTTTCTTGTGTACGTGCAGAAACGGAACTTTATTCCCTCGTGGTCGAAAACCTCGGACTGCTCTGTAAGAAGCCAGTTTTCGTCCTGGTCAAGGTTAGGGAAGAAAGTGTCCGCTTCGGGGGTAGCTTCAACCTTTGTAATAAGCGCCTTGCTGCAATACGGCAGAAATGCCTTGTAAATCTCACCGCCGCCGCAGATGAAGTCCTCGTCGTCGTGCTGATTCATATAGCCGACAGCTTCTTCGATGCTTCTGCAAACCACAACATCTTCGGGTGCGAAATCGGGATTTTGGGAAAGCACGATATTTGTGCGGTTTTTCAGGGGCTTTCCATTGGGGAAAGACTCCAGCGTTTTTCTGCCCATAACAACGTTGTGGTTAAGGGTAGTCATACGGAAAAATTTTTGGTCATCAGGGATTTTAAACAGTAAATCTCCATTATTGCCAATCCCCCAGTTTCCGCTTACAGCGGCTATTGCAGTAATCATAGTTTTCTCCTTTTTATCTACGGTTTACAAGCAAACCCCGATGTTTTTTCGCAATGTGAAAAAACTCGGATGTAAACAACTGCCTCGCAGTTGTTTATATTGCTACCTCGAATTTGATGTCCTCTTTGTGATACTCATAATTTTCAAGAGTAAAGCTGTCAGCGGTGAACTTGTAGAAATCAGTAACCGACTTGTCCAGCATGAATTTCGGAGCCTCGAAAGGCTTCTTTTCGATAATTTCCTTTATAATCGGAACGTGTCTGTCGTAAATGTGAGCGTCGGCAATAACGTGCACAAGCTCACCTGCTTCAAGTCCGCTGACCTGCGCAATCATATGTACAAGCACCGCATACTGGCAGATATTCCAGTTGTTCGCCGCAAGCATATCCTGCGAACGCTGGTTAAGTATAGCATTCAGCTTTCCGCCGCTTACGTTGAAGGTCATGCTGTAAGCGCAGGGGTACAGCCCCATTTCGGACAAATCGTGGTGGTTGTAGATGTTGGTCATAATGCGTCGGCTTGCAGGGTTGTGCTTCAAATCGTACAGCACACGGTCAACCTGGTCCATATCCCCCTCAGGATAGTGGTGCTTCACACCAAGCTGATAGCCGTAAGCCTTGCCGATTGAGCCGCTTTCATCCGCCCAGCTGTCCCAGATGTGAGCGTCAAGTTCGTTTATATTGTTGGACTTCTTCTGCCATATCCAGAGAAGTTCCTTTACAGCGGTTTTGAGAAATGTTCTGCGGAGAGTCATAATCGGGAATTCTTCCGCAAGGTTGTAGCGGTTTACAACACCGAACTTCTTGATTGTATGGGCAGGAGTGCCGTCCGCCCACTTGGGACGCACGTCCATATCAGCATCGGAAACACCGTTTTCGAGGATATCCCTCACAGTATCAATAAAAATCTCATCAGCACGGCTCATAAACGGCTTACCTCCTGCATTTGGGCATACTTACCCCATAATAAAAATAATTATTTATATTATATCATATTTTCTTGGGCTTTTCAACAATTTTCAGGATTTTTTAGCCATATATTTAATCACAAATAAAAAAGACCCTTGGAACATACCCAAGGGTCGATTTCAATAATTGTATTCTGGAGAGAATTGAAACTCTGTTTCAATTGAAGATAACATAAAAGAAACGGAAAGCCTCGCTTTCCGTTTCCTGTAACCAAAGAGGAACGCAGTTCCTTTTTGGTTTTTACATTCCTGTAAGACCCGAACGTGCGATACCTTCTGTGAAGTATTTCTGCAGGCAGACATACAGCACGAGGATAGGCAGAATGGAAATCAGACAAGCGGATTCCATCCATACGATAAGCTCACGGATATTTACCTGTGCGTTTGCGTCACCGAAGAGGAGCACCTTCAGGTTTGCGTCCAGATTCTTCAGCTCCAGCGCAATCGTCTTGTTGTTTACGAAGAACGATGTTGATACATAGTAGTCGTTCCAGTACCAAACAATTGAGAACAGGAATACTGTGAGGAAGGTTGAACCTGCGTTAGGAATCATTACCTTTACGAATGTTGTAAGAGGTGAACAGCCGTCGAGCGCCGCTGCTGCTTCAAGCTCCTTAGGCAGACCCTTGAAGGACTGTCTGAAAAGGAATATGAACAGACCTGCACGCAGACCGTTTGCGGTAAGAGCAGGGAGATACATTGTCAGCGGTGTATCGATAAGACTGATTGTGTTACCTGTGATAAGCTTCCAGATACCCAATGGATTGAAGTAACGGAAGAACTTATACTGAGGAATAAGAATAATCTGCGGCGGAACAAGAATCATCATGATTACAATAAAGAACAGAAGCTTCTTGCCCTTGAATTCATAACGTGCAAAACCGTAGCCTGTGATTGCGCATGTAACAACCTGAATAATGGAACAGCCGATGTTGAGCACAAGGGTGTTGCCGAGGATTTTGCCGAAATTGATTGCCTTTACAACATCCTTTATGTTGGAAATTGTAAGGTGCTTCGGAATCCACATTACTGTCGGGTCGTTCATGTCGGCTCTTGTACGGAATGCTGTGGAAATCATGAAGAGAAGAGGATAAAGAATGATAAAGCAAAGACCAAACACGATTACTGCTCTGAAAACAGGCCACACCGCATCCATAAACTGCTTACGCTTAAGATATCTCTGCTCCTCAGGAGTAAGGCACTCAAGTCTTTTCTTGAAGCGCTCTCTCTTTTCCCTACGGGTCAGCTTAACCTCGCTGAGGGTAGGGTCTTTCTCTTTTTTCTTGAAGGGAGAGAAACCCTTTTTTGTCATTGTAGACGCCATAAATTTCTCTCCTCCTTAATCGTCGTACCAGACGAGCTTGTTCATTACTGCGAAAATAATACCAAGAACTACAAGAACTATACCGAAGTAGCTCCACGCCATAGCTGCGGAGTAACCGTATTTCCATTCGCTCTGTACACTGAGCAGACGTTCCATTACCTGGTTGGTCGGGTCAGTAAATGTGTCAACAACTGTATAAACGATGTTAACGAGAATCATAGGGGAAATGTAAGGAAGTGTAATCTTC
>JAZUSM010000017.1:0-7480 GCA_045606725.1 Oscillospiraceae bacterium
TGATTTCTACAACAACCAACGTATTCAACTCAAAACAAAACTGACTCCGTATGAAAAACGAAGTCAGTATGTTGCTTAAAACTTATTATTTACACCATAGAGGGGTGTTTTTGTGCTGTCCGTACAATTTGGGGCGGTGCAGAATTCACCTGGGGCATTTACTTTGCAAAAAAGCTTTCCAAGGGAATTACCCTCGGAAAGCTTTTGATTTTTATTCTACAAGGTCAGCGGCAATTGCATTGAGCTCCTCAATAACAGCCGTGATTTCAGAAATGCTCATGCTGATAAGCTGTGAACTGTTGTTGAGTACCTCCACAGCCTTATCGGTGTTAATGACATTTTCCTTTGTTTCTGTAACCTCTCCGATGATTGCATCGGAGGAATTCTTGATTTTCGCAACGCTTTCAAGAATAGAGTTAGTGTGTGCCTCAGCCTCATTGAGGGTTTCAGCAGACTTGATTGCAAGAGTTCTTACCTCATCGGCAACAACTGCAAAGCCCTTACCGTGCTGACCTGCTCTTGCGGCCTCGATTGAAGCGTTGATAGCAAGAATATTTGTCTGACCGGCAATTGCGGAAATCTTTTCGAGAATTTTTGTGTACTCCTCAATACCTGCACTGATACTGTCAACAGCACCTGCAATTCCGTCTGCACGGTTGTAAACGCTGGAAATATCTCTGCTGATAACATTCATATCCTTCTTGATATTTTCGTTCTGAGCAGTATTTTCAGCAGTATTTTCAGCGATTGGCTGAATTTTGCTTGTAAGAATTTCAAGTGAGCTGTGAATTTGAGTAACAGCATCATGAAGACCTGCATGACGGCGTTCAAGATTACTCTGAAGCTCAGCCATCTGTTTTTTCTCAAACATAATACAGTTATTCGGAGTGTTATTTCCTGCATAGATTGTCATAGCCATATGCTTACAGCTCTTGTAACCGCAGGCATGACAGTCAATATGACGGTCAGCATCAGTATGCTTGCCCATACTGTTGAATACACTTTCAAGCTGTGCCATTGTCGGAACAGTATCCTTGCTTCTGTTCACATAGCTGCGGAGGAAATCCTCAAGCTTAAGCTGTTTGAAAAGCTTTGTATGGAAGCGCTCGTTTTTCTTGCGCTTTCCTGCAAAGCCCTTTACCTTCATCATAATGTCATAGGAATTGAACATATCAAATTTTTCAGCCGCACCTGCGCCCGAATTACATCCGAATTCACATGAAAGCACGTCATAAACGACAGGAAGCTTTGAAGGGTCTGTATCAAGATATGTTTCAAAGTCCTCATAAACCTTCTGTACGCCCTCGGAGGTTGCAACAGAAAGGTCTGGAGCAAACACCTTGAGGCACTCCTTAAGACCGCCAGGTATCGGATAGAATGCGCCGTCAAAGCCCCTTGCCTTTGTAAATTCAAACGGGCTGTGACCTGTACCGAGAGGGATATTGTTCTTCTCAATGTACTCAGCAAGTCGGCGGAAAGTAACGTTACCGCTTACAACACCTGTGTTGCGGAACTCGTCACCCTTTGCAATACAAGGTGTAAGACCGATAATTGTATCATTGCTGCCCAGATACTTGCGGACATAGATAGCCGTACACATAAGCGGAGAATGAACGGGAGAAAGTTTTGGAAGAAGCTCAGGCTTGTGCTTTTCGGCATAGTTTACGATTGCCGCACAAGGCTGGGAAATAATCTTTTCTTTCGGATTCTTCTTTACATATTCAAGGTGAAGATATGTACATATATCAGCGCCAAAGGAAGCATCATATATTTCATGGACACCCATATCCTTAAGCCATTGCAGAACATGACGCCACTTACCGTCCATAGCAGTCTTGATTGCAGGAGCAACAACAAGGGAAACGCTTGTTGTCTTGATAAGCTCAAGCAGCTGTTCAAGGTCGTCTGAATAATTACGTGCACCATGCTGGCAGTTCTTTACACATTCACCGCAGCGGATACACTGTTCAGTATTTACAGTTACAACCTTTCCGTCTGAAATGTTGGCATTAGGCACGGGACAGACTCTTATACATGCGTTACAGCCTATACATTTATCAGCAATTACGTTAATCATAGCAATAACCCTTTCTTTGGTATTATGGTTACTATAATTATAACATCATTGTCATATATTTGTCAATAAAGTTGTTTTATCAACATTTAAAATTATTAATTTTGCACAACATTTCGTACCAACAATTTACAAAAAAAGCAGGTACACATATCTGACTGTATACCTGCTTTTAATCAGTTGAGAATTTTTTCGCAATAATCAATCATTGGCTGAATATGATTGCGTCTGCCCTCAAGAAAATCAAGAATGCACTGTGCACTTGTATACCCATCGGTAAGTGCCTTTTCAGCGTCACTGATATCGGGATAACGGTTGAAAAACTGCTCATACAGCGGAGAGTAGACATCAATGAATTCCATAAGCCTGTCAGTTGCCGCTGCCTGCTCAAAATAACCGTCTGAAAGACCTGTAAGGCGGTCATAGAAATCTGTGCGGAAGCCCTCATTTGTCATAAGATAAGCAAAACAAAGCACCGCAGGATTTTCCGTATCCATATCAAGCAGACCATTAGGCTTGTAGTTGTCCTCCTTGATAGTGTTTGTGCGCACGTCACCGCCGCCGCTTACACCGCCGAATTCCATATCATAGAACATGAAGCGCCATCTGCCGTCAGCGTAAGGGTTACTTTCGTCAACGTTTATCGTCTTCCACATAGACCAGTTCTTGCCGGGCCAGTCCCACTTGTTGTTAATCCAGCACTGCACCGCAAAATAGTCCATTACCGACTCAGGGTCAACAAGCTTCACAAACTCGTCGTAATCCTCCTGCGATTTCAGATCGGAGTGATTTCTGAAAAAGTCGTTCAGCTCCTTGAAATAGTAGCTTTCCTTTTCGCCCTCGGGAATTGTACCCTCATCAAGTGTGTAACCTCTCTTATAGGTTTCAGCGTCACCCTTGTACACAACAACATCATCCTTGTTTACACCGTGCAGATCCTCAAAGAAGTCGTCGCTGTAATCTTCCTCAAGGACATAGAGTCCCCAGTATTCGCCATTGAGATACACCACGCAGGGACGGGATTGCTTCGTTTCGCAGGCAGTATCCCCCACAAGTGACTGCCAGTAGGTATCGTTGAATTTTGTTGTGAAAGCACAGTTTCCGCCAGCACGGAGAACAAGATGCTTGAATTTATCCATAACCTTGCCGCTGTCGTTAAGATAATCCTCACCAAAAACAGCATAATCAAAATTTTTCTCTCCATATTCCTTTCTCGCGTAAAGACGGAAGCCTTTCTGATAGTCGGAACGTGAATAATTACCCTGAACACGGATACCACAGTTCTGATTAAGTACCGTTTCTGCACCCTCAGAAGTAACCACAAGCATTGTCACGGAAGCATTTCTCTCCCATTCTCTGCCTCTCTGCTTGTAGTTTGCGTCAAGTCGTCTTGCGTCCTCAGTATCACGAAGACGGTTACCCTCAGCAAGGAATTGCTCCAGTGCCTTGTCAAAGATATCACCCTTCACATAAATTCCCTTGTCACTGCTGAACAGGTCGTCATAGTTCATGTTTATGCTGATTACCGCAAGGGACGTACCCGCAGCCTCACAGCTTTCGGCAATACCCTTGATATGCTCATCAGGTGTGCCGATAAAGTATGTTGCAGCATTATCTGTGCCGAAAGTACCGTCAGACTTTTTTACAGCGGCACGGACTACGGTACACTTATCAACGTCATCATTTTCAGGTAATTCCATTTCCCACACAAATCCATCACGGCTGTCGTTTACCTTATTGTAATTTGCGGAAAAAAGTATCGGGTCAACCGCAGAAACCACGTTTTCACGTCCCACGGCAGAGGTAATCTTTACAGGTACGGTATAAGCAACTGCTGTTTCGCTTGTTGCAGGATTGCTGCCGTCAAGCGTGTAGAAAATTTCGCCCTCATCCGAGGAAGATATTGCAAGCTCAAATTCTTCCGCATAGAATCCGCTTTCCGCAGAAAAATCTATTGTAGTCGGTTCAGGTATGATAACGTTTTCAGTTTCGGTAACAGTTTCTGCGACTGCTTCTTCAACAGCTTCGGTTTGCTCAGTCTGAACCGCTTCAGTTGCACTTCCAATCAATGAAACTGTTTCAGCCACATCTTCGGCAGGCTGTTCCGAACAAGCGGATAACAGCATTGCCGAAGCAAGAAGAAGCGCTGTTGCTGAATATATTTTTTTCATAGCGCACCTCCGTATTAAAGTTCGTCCTTGCTGTCGGGAACAATTCCGCAGCTTACGGTAAGATTGCCGTTACGGCAGCGGATTTTATCGAGCATTTCCTTTTCGGACTTTCCTGCCTTGCAGGTTATCACGTATGCAAGCTCATACATAGTTCCCATACGGATTGTCTTTACATTGTCAAGTCTGAAAGAAGTGGTATACTCCTTGAAAATCTCATCAAATGTTCCATCATAATCCATATCCTCAGGGATAGTAATTTTCAGCTGACGCATTGCTGCACGATTCGGAGGAACAAGCTTTTCTGCGGCGATTATTACAATTGCAAGAATTACTGTAAAAACAAGTGCATACCACATAAAGCCCATGCCGCACACAAGTCCTGACGCCATCGCAAGAAAAAGCATACAGATGTCACGGGAGCTTCCGGGAATTGAACGGAAGCGGACAAGACTGAATGCACCTGCCGCCGCAACACCTGCGCCGATGTTGCCGTTGACCATCATAATAATTACCTGAACAATTGCAGGAACGATAAGCGTTGAAATCATCATGAACTTTGACGGACGATTTGTACCCACGCGGTACACAACCGCAACAACCACACCGCAGAGCAATGCAATTGCAAGTCCTGTTGCAGCTGTCTGAATTGATGACAGCATATTAACCTGTGTTAAAATATTCATATTGTTATTTCCTTTCTGACTTTGTTTTCCCTGACATATGCAGTGTAAATCCTGCCGTACTTTGAAAATGATACGGGATAGATTTTCAATCGTGAAAGTATTTCCGTAATTTCAACAGGAATTGCACGCCCTGATTTTATTTCCATAAGACGATAGTTAGCTGTTCCCGTGTCAAGGAGTTCCGCATTCTCATCGGAGGTAAGTGTAACATTTTCCCACCGTCCCCTTATATTTTTATCAAAGGTAATCCGCACCTCAGGGTGTTCCGTCATAAAATAAGCCTCACGGTCATAAGCTAAATAAAGCTTGGGTTCAGGATTGTATTTTTTCATAAGGAAATCTATTTCCTCAAAAATCTGATTCGGAACAAATCCGTCAAGGCTTTTCGGGCGGACACCGTTATGGACATACTCCGCAGCCTCACCGAATGGAATTACAATTCTTCTCTTGTAAACAACTCCCCTTGCCTTTTTCTTTATTTCAAGAAAAATTTTCGTTTTCTCATCAGCATTTCCATAGCTTCTTATCCTGAGTTTTTCCTTATATGCAGGCCGGTCAAGGGAATGCTCGATGAAATAAAAATCATCTGTGTCAAGGTAAAGATTGCAGATTGTATATTCGCCGTACTTATCACGTGAAAGCAGGTTGTGAGCCTCACGAACAAAAGCTTCCGCCTGCTTGTCGGTCATAAGATATTTTGTTTCACGGCGGTTAAAGCTTTGTATGTAACCCATTTTCTTCCTTTCCGTTTTATAAAACTCACACAAAAAACATATACACTCACATTAGAGTATATCATTGATGAACAAAATTAAATATGAAAAAATGCTAAAATTTTGTAAATATATTAATAATTTCGAGGAAATATAAGGTAAAACATTTGTTGACATCAAAATGCAAGTGTGCTAAAATTTACTTACGGATTCAATCAAATCGGAGGTCTTATGAAAATCAGATTTTACGTTCTGTTATGTATCATTGCAGCAATCCTTTTATGCGGCTGTACAAATGTTGATGACGTGCCGGAACAGTCTTCCGTCTATACATATATAGAGCCTGCGGAAAGACTTTATGTTACAGAACCAACTTCCGCTGCGGAAACTTCGGAAACGCCGCTTACATTTTCGGAAATATCGGAAATCAGCGAAACAGTTATTGAAACTGAAATTACAACATCTGAAACAACATCTGAAACAACCACTGAAACAACGACGGAAACTACAACAGAAGCTACTACCATTTCCGAAACTGAAAAATCAGAAACAACTGCTGAAAACCTTGAAGAAATTCCCGCAATCCCTCTTTACGAGTCGGATTTTTCCGCTGATAAAGAGCATGTCAAAATCAGCGGAAGAACCTACACAAACAGCAGCGGAACAGTTATTCTTTCCAACACCTGCTCGGCTGTTGAGTTTGCTTTCTGCGGGACACTTGCAGAAATTACTCTCACAAGCGACTGCAAAAGCTCAAAGGCAAGGGTAGGAATTTTCGTCAACGGAGAACGCACAATTGACACAATGCTTACTGAAAAAACTACCACATTGAAAGCATTCGAAAGCAATACCCCAAGAAACTGCATCATATCGGTTGTAAAGCTTTCGGAGCAATCCCACTCCTATGTCGGCGTAAAGAATATTCATGCTGTCACGGAGTACGGAATAATTCCCACACCTGAGCGTGAACGTAAAATTGAGTTTATAGGCGACAGCATAACCTGCGGCTACGGTGTTGATGCACCGAATGAGGGATATGATTTTTCTACCGAAACGGAGGACGGCTCAAAGACCTATGCCGCACTTGTGGGCAAGGCTCTGGATGCTGACGTGGATATTGTTGCCTGGAGCGGTATCGGTGTATATTCCTGCTATACAAGCGGCGACGAGCCAAGCCAGTGGAAGCTGGTTTCGGGAATTTACGGCAATACCGATACAATGCACACAAGCAAGAAGTGGGACTTTTCCGAATGGCAGCCCGATGTTGTCGTAATCAATGCAGGTACCAACGACAAAAGCTGGACAAAGGGTATTGACCAGCGTGTTGATACATTCGGAAGTGCCTATTATGACCTGATTTGTCAGGTGCGTGAGAAAAATCCTGATGCATATATAATTTGTTCCCTCGGCGCAATGGGGAATGAACTTATGCCCGAAATCGAGGAACAGGTTGCGGCTTACTCTGCAAATACGGGGGATTACCGTGTTACATCCTTTGAATTTGCAAATCAGAACGGCTACAGGGATGGTTACGGCGCTGACTACCACCCAAGCGCAAAGACACATCAGAAAATGGCCGACAAGCTTGCACCGTTTATTGCGGAAATTATGGGTTGGAACTGACTGTAGGGGCGGATATTATCCGCCCGCAGATTGATTTGCGTTGTGTGTAGCAGACGGGCGGCTGATAGCCGCCCCTACAAAAATCCGCCTTGAGATTATTCCCAAGGCGGTAATTTTTATTTGTTCTTGTTCTTTTTCTTTTCGTGAAGGTGTGCAAATACAATATAGTAAATCGGAATTGTTACAAAAAGCATCCACATTGTACCCCACCAGATG
>JAZUSM010000018.1:0-9115 GCA_045606725.1 Oscillospiraceae bacterium
AGAGAACGCAGCAGCTTCGTCTCTTTCAGAAAAACCTATCCGCTGGATAGTTGATGACTGCGAAAAGTTCGTTAATCGCGAAATTAAAAGAGGAAGAAAATACGACGCTATAATTATGGACCCTCCATCATACGGCAGAGGACCAAATCAGGAAGTCTGGAAGCTTGAGGATTGTATTTACGACCTTGTAAAGCTTTGCTCAAACGTGCTCAGTGACGACCCGCTTTTCTTCCTGCTTAACAGCTATACAACAGGACTTTCTCCATCAGTAATGTCCTATATTTTAAGTGAAACAATCGGAACAAAATACGGCGGAGGAGTAACCGCTGACGAAATCGGACTTCCCGTTGAAGCAAGCGGTTGCGTACTTCCTTGCGGCTCAACTGCAATCTGGACAAAGTAAGGTGAAGAAAAAATGCCTTTGTTAGCTCTTCTGGGAGGAATATATTTTCTCTTTGTCGGAATAACAAAAAAGGGGAGTGCATATAAAACCAAAATGGGCACTCCATTGTCACCTAAGGAAATTAAAACCGTCAGCGTAACATATATTGCTGTAGGTGCAATTCTGCTTGTTGTCGCATTTATCAGCGGAATTGATTTGATTATGGAATTATAAGAGGACTTTTTACCATGCAGGAAAAAATTATTACAGCGCAGAATGTTGAGTTCCATTACGATAATGAATATGAAGATGCACCTGTAAAACAGGTGCTTAAAGGTGTAAGCCTTGACATCGAAAAGGGAAGCTTTACCGCAATTCTCGGTCATAACGGAAGCGGTAAATCTACCATTGCCAAGCATTTCAATGCAATTCTTCTTCCCTGCGGAGGCAAGGTTTACGTTGAGGGCATAGACACAGCTGATGAGGAAAAGCTTTTTGATATTCGTCAGCACGTCGGAATGGTATTTCAGAATCCCGATAACCAGATTGTTGCAACAATCGTCGAGGAGGACGTTGCCTTTGCTCTTGAAAATCTTGGAGTAGCTCCCGAAGAAATGAGAGAGCGTGTCGACGATGCACTTAAATCGGTAGGAATGTACGAGTACCGTGAACATTCTCCACATCAGCTTTCAGGCGGTCAGAAACAGCGTGTCGCAATTGCAGGAATAATTGCAATGCGTCCCGATTGTATCGTGTTGGACGAGCCTACCGCAATGCTTGACCCTAAGGGCAGGCGAGAGGTGCTGAAAACAATCCGCAGACTCAATCGTGACTACGGAATAACAATCGTGCTCATAACCCATTATATGGACGAAGCCGCACAAGCCGACAGAATTGTCGTAATGGATGGCGGTACAATCATAATGGACGATGTGCCGAAAGAGGTTTTCTCAAACGTTGAAACAATGAAAAAAATCGGACTCGACGTGCCGCAGGTTACAGAGCTAATGTACCTTATGGGTGAAGCAGGTCTGCCGTCAGACACACATATAATTGATGAAAATGAGTGCGTTGAGGCACTCTTGAAACTTTTGAAATAATTAAGAAAACATTATTGTAAATTACAAAATGTATTTCGTTTCGGAGGAATAAAAATGTCAGTAATTAAAACCGAAAATCTGACTTACACATACAGCATCGGCACGCCATTTGAAAAAACGGCTGTTGATAATGTAAATCTTGAAATTGAAGAGGGTGCGCTTGTAGGCATTATTGGTCATACAGGTTCGGGCAAGTCTACCCTTATCCAGCATTTCAACGGTCTTGTAAAGCCTACATCGGGTAAAATCTATGTTGACGGTCAGGATATATGGGCAAAGGAAACCAAGCTTCGTGATATACGATTTAAAGTGGGACTTGTTTTCCAGTATCCCGAATATCAGATTTTTGAGGAAACCGTGTACAAGGATATTGCTTTCGGACCTAAGAATATGGGTCTGCCTGATGAAGAAATCGACCGCCGTATCAAGGAAACCGCCGAGCTTGTCGGACTGCACAAGGAAAACCTGTACAAGTCACCCTTTGAGCTTTCAGGCGGACAAAAGCGTCGTGTCGCTATTGCAGGCGTAATGGCAATGGAGCCAAAGGTGCTTATCCTTGATGAACCGACAGCAGGTCTTGACCCTAAGGGCAGGGACAAAATCCTCGGTCAGATTAAGGAATATCACCAGCAAAAGAAATCTACAGTTTTGCTTGTTTCTCACAGTATGGAGGACGTAGCAAAATTTGCCGATAAAATTCTTGTTATGAATAAGGCAAAGCTTTTCTGTTACGACGATACACCAACTGTATTCAAGCGTGCAGACGAGCTTGCAAATATGGGACTTGCCGTTCCGCAGATTACGAGAGTGTTCAACCGCTTGAAGCAAAGCGGAATTGATATCCGTACTGATGTATATACAACCGAATTTGCACGGAAAACAATCCTCGAATATCTGGAGAAAAGAGGTGGCGAACGTGCTTAAAGATATCACAATCGGTCAGTATTTTCCGGGAAATTCCGTAATCCACAGACTTGACCCACGCTTCAAAATTATCATCACAGGCGTGTTTATAGCAATGCTTTTCACCGCCGACAATTTTATGGGTCTGGGTATTGGAATGGTGTTCCTGCTTCTAAGCTTCCTGCTTTCACAGATACCATTCAAGCTTATGCTGAAAAGCCTTAAACCGATTATCCCGATTATTATCTTCACGTCAATCCTCAACCTGTTTTTCCTTGACGGTGTGGTGCTGTTCAGGCTTGGCTTTATAAAAGTAACTTATGAGGGACTCCGCACAAGTGCTTTTATGATTATCCGTATCGTAGCACTGATTATGGGCAGCTCACTGCTTACCTATACAACCTCACCGATTACCCTTACTGACGCAATTGAAAGGCTTCTTTCGCCGCTTAAAAAGCTGAAATTCCCTGTGCACGAGCTTGCTATGATGATGACAATTGCTCTGCGTTTTATCCCGACACTTATCGAGGAAACCGACAAAATTATGTCAGCCCAGAAAGCAAGAGGTGCAGATATGGAAAGCGGCAGCCTTTTACAGCGTGCAAAAGCGCTTACACCAATTTTAATTCCGCTTTTTGTTTCAGCATTCAGACGTGCCGAGGAGCTTGCACTCGCAATGGAATGCCGCTGTTATCAGGGCGGTGACGGCAGAACACGTCTTCGTCAGCTTCATTCCACAGGTGCAGATTTCTTTGCCCTTGGAATTTCAATTGTGTTCTTTGATGTTATAATCCTGCTTAATTGCTTCTTAGGGTAAGGTGACGTAATGCGTAATCTAAAAGTAACAATAGCATACCGCGGTACAGCTTATCACGGTTTTCAGCGACAGGAAAATGCTGTAGGAATACAAAATATCCTTGAGGAAAAGCTTTCTTCAATTACAAATGCACCTGTTAAAATCAATGGCTGTTCAAGAACAGATACAGGCGTCCACGCAAATGAGTATTGCTTTTCCTTTGAAACCGAGCACAGAATTCCCTGCAACAATATTATCCGAGGAATGAATTCTATTCTTCCAGACGATTTGGCAATTCTTAATTGCGAGGAAGCACCTGAGGATTTCCACGCACGATATTCCTGCAAAGCAAAGGAATATCAGTATCTTATCCTAAACCGAATGAGCAAGGACCCGTTTTTAGCTGATTTGGCTCTCCATTACCCCTATGCAATGGATACCGAGCTTATGGCAAAGTCTGCGCAGGATTTTGTCGGTACGCACGATTTTACCTCTTTCTGCGGCACTGCTAACCAAAAGGAGAATAGTGTCCGTACCATTGAATATTTCAAGGTAGAGAAAGATGAAAATCTTGTGAAACTCATTGTAAAAGGTGACGGATTTTTGTATAATATGGTTAGGATAATGGTTGGTACACTCATTTTTATCAACGAAAAAAAGCTTGCAGCCGACTCAATTCCGCAGATTTTGGCCGCAAAGGACAGAAATCTCGCAGGAAAAACAGCCGAGGCACACGGCTTGTATCTTAATAAGATTTTTTATTGAGGAGGATTATCTGTGGAAACAGGTGCAATCATTACAGCAGTAATCACATTGCTTGTAGGCATTCTCGTTCTTTTTCTCGGGATATCTTTCATTAAGGGCAAAAATCTTAATCTTATGGCAGGCTACAATTCAATGTCTGAAATAGAAAAAGCAAATACTGATATAGAGAAGATTGGAAAAACAACAGGAAAAACGCTTATTATAATTTCAGGACTTATGTTTATTTTTTCAGTAATTTCATTTATGTCTGCATTTGTAATTGTATCTAAATCCGTGTTTCTGATTTCGCTGATTGTTTTTATTATATCAGTAGTAGCTATTACCATAGCGAGTGTTATAAAAACAATGAAATTAACTATGCAATTAAAATAAGGAGGAATAAGCTTGGCGGTAACGGATATTTCTATGCTTCGTGAACGCAGAAACAAAAAAAAGCGTGATAAGTTCATCAAGAAGCTGATAATTGTTGCTATAGTTGCGGCAGTAATACTTATATTTGTGTTTACTAAAGATATATGGTATCCCAAGCTTGATGGTATACTTACCAAAATACCTGCTCCATCAAATACCGCAGAGCTTGCAGAAGGTAATTTCCCGCTTTCAATAGAAGGCGGCGCAGATTATCAGCTTAAAGTATTGGGGGATAATATCGCTCTTGTTGACGACTCACACCTTTTCATTTACAACAATGATGGCAAAATTGCCAATTCTGTTCAGCATACATTTTCAAATCCGCTTATAACTACAGGTAACAAAAAGACATTGATTTATGATCTGGGTGGTAAAAGCTTTGCCCTTTACAGCAAGTATAAGAATATTTATGAAAAAACAACCGACGACCCAATTCTTCTTGCACGTCTTGGAAGTAACGATACCGCAGCAATTGTTGTAAAAAGCGATAAATATCCGTCTGAACTTATGGTATATGATGAAAACGGAAAGAATATTTTTAATTATAAGTCAATTTCGAGAATTATGGATGTAACCTTTAATTCCGATAATTCAGGCTGCTATATAACAACAATCGGAGCTTCAGGTGGACTTATCGTATCGAAAATGATTTATTACCGTTTTGACCATATTGACTATGATGATAATGGAAGTCCGCTTCCTGCATGGGAAAGTGTTCCGATTGAAACACTGGCGCTTTCGGTGCGGCTTTTCGGGAATAACAATATTATTGTATTCGGTGATACTGTTTGTGCATATTTTGATACAAACGGAAATCTGATAAAATCATATGAATATGAGCGTGCATTGGTTGATTACAGCTCCAATTCTTCAATAGGAGCAATGATTTTCCGAAACGAGGAACGTCGCAGTGCAGAGCTTGTTACAATCGATAGTGAAACCGGTGCGATAAATGAAAAATCACTTGATTATGAAGTGCTTAATATTCAGGTCAGTGGAGATACTGTATATATGCAGTCAAGAAACAAGATTGAATCATGCACAGTAACAGGTGAAAATCTTTCATCTGTTCAGCTTGACACCGAGTATGATGATTTTCTCCGTCTGGGGAATTATATCTATCTTCTCGGATATGACGAAATCAACAGAATAACATATAATTGAGCATAACCGAAAGGATTGATAACTTGAATTATGTTCTGGACCTTGTGATAATAATTGTTATCATAGGGTGCGCCGCAGCAGGTTCACGCAAAGGTGCTGTGAAAATGCTGCTTACTCTTGTAGGATATGTTGCAGCTGTTGCAGCAGCAACTTTTGTAAGCAATGTTGCTTCCGGATATGTATATGACAGCCTGGTGAAACCGTATGTGATTTCTGCATTGGAAGCTAAATCTGAAAGCCTTGGAGATGAGTATCTTTCACAAGGAAAGGTAAATGAAATTCTTGAGGAATACGGACTTGAAATTACCGAAGAACAGCTTTCTTCAATCAAAGAAAACGAAGAACAATATTCAGCGCTGACAGACGATGAAAAAATCCGTGAAATACTTGAGGGTATATTCAAGGATTATTGTGAAGCTTTGACAGAAACTTTTTCGGGAATTGTACCAGAAGAAATAATTGAAGAAGCGGAACGGTATATCGAGGAAAATAATATTGGGACTGAACGGATGCTTAATCTTGTTACACAGGAAAAGGATGCAGTAATTAAGGTAATTGAGAATGAAATCGTTCGTCCCGTAATGATAAAAACCGTAAAATATGTGCTGTTTGCAGTTACTTTTGCAGTTGTAATGATAGTGGTTTCGATTGTTGCATATGCGGCTAAACTAATCAGAAAAATACCTGTAGTCAATTCTGCGGACAGTTTTCTCGGAACAATTTTTGGAATTGTTCAGGGCTTGCTGTATACTGTGCTTGTCAATATAGGAGTAAGTTTCTTTATCAAGCTTACCGCTGACGCGAATGAGTATCTTAATACAGCTGTTATATCTGAAACCTATGTGTTTGAATTATTATACAATGCAACATTTTATACTGCTGCGTTGATACTGAAATAGATAATGGAGGACAATTATAATTATGCTTTGTACACGATGCAAAAAAAGAACTGCAGTTGTGTTTATTACAGCTATGCAGGGGGAAGAAAAACGCAATGAGGGTCTTTGTCTTGTATGCGCAAAAGAACTTGGAATACCGCAGGTGCGTGAGTATATGGACCAGATGGGTATTGATGATGATGAGGTTGAAGAATTCGCAGATCAGATGACAGATATCTCCGAGGCACTTGATGGAGATGCATTCCAGCACGGCGGCACCAATTCACTTCCTAATTTTATTCAGAACCTTTTTGGCGGTTCAATAAAGAATTTCAGTGACCTTGTGAATAAAAGTGCTGATGCAGCAAATGCAGGGGAAAGCTTTGCGGAAGAAAATAAAGAACCTGTTAAAAAGGAACATAGTAAGGGTAAGAAAAAGAGTAAATTCTTAGATAGCTATTGCACTAATCTTACAGACCGTGCCGAAAAAGGCGAGCTTGACAATATTATCGGCAGAGATAAGGAAATCGCAAGAACAATCCAGATTCTGTCACGTCGTCAGAAGAATAACCCTTGTTTTATCGGTGAGCCGGGTGTTGGTAAAACCGCTATTGCAGAGGGAATAGCTCAGAAAATCGTTGCGGGTGACGTTCCTTTCAATCTTATCGGTAAAAAGGTATACCTTCTTGACCTTACTGCACTTGTTGCAGGAACACAGTTCCGAGGCCAGTTTGAAAGCCGTGTAAAAGGCCTTATTGACGAGGTAAAAGCAGAGGGGAATGTTATCCTGTTTATCGACGAGGTGCATAACCTTGTTGGAACAGGCGACAGCGAAGGTTCGATGAATGCCGCAAATATCCTTAAACCAGCTCTTTCAAGAGGTGAAGTTCAGGTTATCGGTGCAACAACTTTCAAGGAGTACCGTAAATATATCGAAAAGGACAGTGCCCTTGAACGTCGTTTTCAGCCTGTAACAGTTGCTGAACCAAGCCTTACCGAAACTGAAGAAGTGCTTTTCGGTATCCGTAAATATTATGAAAATCATCATCGCGTAAAAATTACAGACGAACTTTTGAAGCGTTGTGCAGTTCTTTCTGAAAGATATATCAACGACCGTTTCCTTCCCGATAAGGCAATCGACCTTCTCGATGAAGCTTGTGCCTGCACAAGTATACGCAGTAAGGAAATAGGTGAGTATGATAGCATTTGCAGTAAGCTTGAAGAAGCGGAAGTCAGCGTTGCCGAAATGGAAGAGTCAACCGAGCCTGATTTTGCAAAAATTGCAGAAACAAGAGCAGAAATTCTCCGACTTGAAAAAGAAAAGAAAATACTTGCCGACAAGGTAGAAAATATCTATGTAACAGAAGCCGACCTTTCAAAAGTTATTGAACTCTGGACAGGAATTCCTGCAAGCAAGGTTGTGGAAAGCGAATATAAGAAAATTGCAAACCTTGATGAAGCACTTAAAAAGAAAATTATCGGTCAGGATGAAGCTGTCGAACTTGTAAGCAAAGCAATCAAGCGTACCCGTGTTCAGCTTTCCAAGCGACGCAGACCTGCTTCATTTATTTTTGTAGGTCCGACTGGCGTAGGTAAAACTGAGCTTGTCAAAGTGCTCGCATCTGAGCTTTTTGATGGAACAGAGCCGCTTATCCGACTTGATATGACAGAGTACATGGAAAAACACAGTGTTTCACGTCTTATTGGCTCACCTCCGGGATATGTTGGTTATGACGAAGCAGGACAGCTTACCGAAAAAGTTCGCAGAAAGCCATACAGCGTAGTACTCTTTGATGAAATCGAAAAGGCGCACCCTGATGTAATGAATATTCTTCTGCAAATTCTCGATGAGGGTAAGGTGAACGATGCACAGGGACGTTCAGTAAGCTTTGAAAACACTATTATCGCTATGACATCAAATGCAGGTTCAACTGATAAAGGAACAGGTGTCGGTTTCAATAAGTCTGATAAGGAAATTTCCAAGGAAAAGGCAATGAAGGCGCTTTCAGATTTCCTGCGTCCCGAATTTCTCAGCCGTATCGACGAGGTAATTGTGTTCAATCCGCTCACAGCTGAAGATTTTGAACAGATTGCAGCTCTTATGCTTGATGAAATGAAGGAGCCGCTTGCCGAAAAGGGTATTACTCTCAAATATACAAAGAAGTCCCTTACAGCAATTGCAAACAAAGCATTCGGTAAAAAGTTTGGTGCACGAGATATCAGAAAGATTATCCGTACCGATATTGAGGATAAGATTGCCGAATTGATTATTGAAAGTGCAGAAAATCCGTTTGCGGTAATCAAAATCGGAGAGAAAAAAGGCGAGCTTGAAATTACGACAATGTGATGGATTTGCGGGGAAGAAAAATTCCCCGCAAATTTTTTAGAAAATTTCAGAAAAACGCTTGACAAAAGATAGATGTTGTGATATAATTAATTTCGTTGTTGAGAGCAACGCGGGTGTAGTTCAATGGTAGAACTCCAGCCTTCCAAGCTGGTCGCGTGGGTTCGATTCCCATCACCCGCTCCAGATACGCGCCTTTAACTCAGCTGGATAGAGTAACTGCCTTCTAAGCAGTAAGCCACTGGTTCGAGTCCAGTAAGGCGCGCCAATATGGTGGGTGTAGCTCAGTTGGTTAGAGCGTCGGATTGTGGTCCCGAAGGTCGTGGGTTCGATTCCCATCTCCCACCCCACAAAAGAAACCGTCTTTCGTTT
>JAZUSM010000019.1:0-24766 GCA_045606725.1 Oscillospiraceae bacterium
AACCTTACCGACCCGGGCTGGTGCAGAACTGACCTGGGCGGACCACACGCTCCTAACGCTCCTGAAAGTGCAATTCCCGGAATTGTTGTTGGTGCGTTTATTGACGACAAGAAATCAGGCAGATATCTCAATGCGCCTTTCTTCACAGGTATGACCCTGGAAGACGCTGTAAAGAAGGCAGAAGCGGAGTTTGACAGCCCATACGGAAAATAAGGCGGTGTAGTTATGGCAGCAATTTACATCAACCAGTCAGGGTATATCACAGATGGCACAAAGCGTGCCGTGCTGGTTAATCCTGCTAAAACCTTTGATATACTTGACGAAAGCGGTGCAGTTGTTTTTTCGGGTAACGTGAAGCATTTCGGCAACGATGAATATTCGGGCGATGATGTGTTCACAGCAGATTTTTCCGAGTTCGCTTCCGAGGGTAAGTTTACCTTCCGTACAGACAGCGGCGAAACCTCCGAAGCCTTTGAAATCAGCGCAAAGCCTTACGATAAGCTTTTTGACGACGTGTCAAAGGCATACTACTTCCTGCGCTGCGGCTGCGGACTTGACGAGAAGTACGCAGGCGTGTACAAGCACGATAAATGCCACCACACAAAGGCTGTCCTCTGGGAAGATAATTCCGTTGAGCTTGAAGCAAGCGGCGGCTGGCACGACGCAGGCGACTACGGCAGATACGTTACACCGGGTGCAGTTGCCGTTGCGCATATTCTGTACGGCTACTTGCTGTATCCGAAGGCTTTTGACAATCAGAGCCTGAACATTCCCGAAAGCGGAAACGGTACTGCTGATATGCTTTCCGAGTGCCGCTATGAGCTGGAATGGATTATGAAAATGCAGAGAGCCGACGGCGGTGTTTACCACAAGCTTACCACCAAGGGACACGCTGCTTTCGTAATGCCTGAGGACGACAAGGAACAGCTTTATGCGCTTCCTGTTTCATCTATGGCAACAGCTGACACAGCGGCGGTTTTCGCACTTGCTTACCGTGTGTACAAGAAATACGACAGCGAATTTGCAGACAAGCTTCTTGCCGCAGCTGAAAAATCTGCAAAGTGGCTTGAAGAAAACCCCGAATTTCTTTTCAATAATCCTAAGGAGTGCACAACAGGCGGTTACGGCGAATGGCGTGACGATGACAATCGTTTCTGGGCGTATGCGGAATTGTTTGCGGCAACGGGAAATGAAGCCTACCACGATAAAATGAAGCTTGCGCTGGAAAATGACATTCAGCTTACACAGCTTGGTTACGGCTCGGTCGGCGGACTGGGCGTGCTTGCGTACCTTACCTGCGGAAATGAAAGCTGTGAAAAGGATTTGCTTGATATTTTCACGAGTGCGTATGTTTCCGAGGCGGAGTGGCTTGCTTATCTTGCAGATAAAAACGGCTACAGTGCGGCAATGAATTTAAATCATTTCGGCTGGGGCAGCAATATGAATCTTATGAAGCACGGTATGGTTTTTGCAATTGCTACAACTTTCGGCAAAAAGGATTATACCGAATATGCGCAGAAGCAGCTGGACGTGCTGATGGGTGTAAACGCACTCGGAATAAGCTATGTTACAGGAAACGGATATTATCGTTGTAATTATCCGCACCTGCGCCCTACAGCAATGGACGGTATCGAGGAATGTATTCCTGGAATGGTAATCGGCGGACCTAATCAGAATCCTGTTGAACCGACAGCAAGAGATTTCATCCCTGCAGGTACTCCACCGATGAAGTCATATATAGACCGAGTGGAGTTCTATTCCCTCAACGAAATTACGATCTACTGGAATTCCCCTGTAGTGTTTACTATGGCATTTCTGATGAAATAAATTTTTTACCCCGAAGAAATTCGGGGTATTTTTTTGCATACATTTACACACAAATGTTCGATAAAGTTTGTGCAAAAAATCGAACAAAATTTCCGAAAAAGGCTTGACAAATGAGAACGAGTGTTCTATAATATAAAACAGAACAAACGTGCAGAACAAATGTACAGAATAGCGCAGAGAAAAAAAGATGCGCCGAAAGGATTTTTATTATGACAACTTCCAATGCAAGAAAGCTTACTGTTGAAAAAAATATCACTATGACAAGACGTGTTCAGAGAAAAAACAATCTTGCTATGCAAAAGCTTGTGGGGATTATCATGCTTATCTTTGTCGCAGTTTCATTTATGATCGGCGGATATTTTGTTGCATCAGCTGTACTTGCGCCATTTGCTCTTGCGGCTGTTTTTTCAAAGGAAAAGGTGCTTGATTTCGGCATTTTTTCAGATGACGTAAGATATTACAAGTAATGTGTCGGATTTCCTGTTGCATAAAAAATATTTTTGAGTTATAATTGAAATGTGAAAAAATTCAGCCCTTTGAATTGTATTCATTATGAATGTACATTGGGAGGAATTATTATGAGAAAATATTTTTTATTGGCGGCAATTTCCGCAGCGCTTTTCCTGACCGCCTGCGGAAACAATCAGAGCAACACTGTTGAAACATCGGCAGTAATTGTTTTACAAACCTCGGCAACCACATTGAACAGCGCAACTGAAATGACAGTTCCTGCATTTGAGCCTGAGTTGGAGGGAACAGAGGTTACAACTCCTGCATATATTTACGAGAAAGCACTGCAGATAATGACTTATGTTGAACTTGCCGAAAACGAGCACGTTGCTTATATAACAGATGTTTTTGAGAACAAGAACGGCGGATATTCGCTTGTTGTCGAGGCATATGAGGTTGCAGGATATTACTCTCCGGTACGGATTTCTCTTTACAGTGAAAATGAATTTGAAGCAGGGGATTGGGTAAAGGTTGAATTTGCACCCGAAACATGCTTTATGGAAACTTCACCTTTGCAGGTTGCAAGACAGGACATTGTAAAAATTGAGCTGATTGATTATTGATTGCCGTCAGGAAAGGCATTGAATGAAAAAATATATTACAATCCTGCTTGCTGTGTTTTTATTTGCAGGCTGTGAGCCTATACAGGAAAGCGCACCTGTTGGTGCAACGCTTCCCTCCGAGTCCATCACGCAGGTGGAAATTCTTACTCAGACAGAGAGCGCTGTCCCTGAAATTATTACCCAGCTTATTGAGGAAACAACTGAAAATGCGGAAACCGAGTCCGCAGTTGAAGTCGGAGGAGATGTCGAGGAAACTGACGTTGAAAGCATTTCGCTTACTTTTTATGAGGTGACCTTGCAGGTCGGACAAAGCAAAATGCCGATTGTTGCTATGATGCCTGAAAATGCTTCCGACAAAAGTGAAATCTGGACAAGCAGCAACGAGACGGTTGCTTCGGTTGACGGACTTGGAAATATCAAAGCTTTGTCCGAGGGCAGTTGTGTTATTACGGTCACATCGGCACAAAATCCGAACGTTTCCGCAAGCGTTGCGGTAACCGTTACAAGTGCCCCTCAGCTTACATATATTGATGGAATTCTTATTGCGAACAAGACCTATGCGCTTCCACCCGATTACGCTCCGGGAGTTGACCCTGAGGCAGAAGCAGCGTTTTATGAAATGCAGGCAGATGCTTCCGCTCTGGGACTTAATCTGTACATTTCATCAGGTTATAGAAGTTACGATTATCAGTCTGGTTTATATCAGCGGTATGTTGACCGCAGCGGCAAGGCTGAAGCAGACAGATACTCTGCACGTGCAGGCCATTCCGAGCATCAGACGGGACTTGCATTTGACCTTAATACAATCAGCGACGAATTCAAGGATACCGATGAGGGAAAATGGGTTGCGGAAAACTGCCATAAATATGGTTTCATAATCCGTTACCCTGAGGACAAGGAAAGTATTACGGGGTATATGTATGAGCCGTGGCATATCCGTTATCTCGGCGTTGATACAGCATCTTCCGTTTATGAAAGCGGTTTGTGCCTTGAGGAATATCTTGGAATTACATCTGAATACAGCGAATAAAACAAGGCTGTGAAGAAATCAATTCTTCACAGCCTTGAATTATTATTTAGTTATTGCCTGCAAGCTCTCTGTACAGACCCATGTAAAGCTCAGCGGAAACATCCCAGCTGTAGTCGTTCTTCATAGCTGCAACAGCAAGCTTCTTCCATTCAGCAGTGTTGTCGTAGTACTCCTTAGCACGGCGAACAGCGTCAAGCATATCGTGTGCGTTATATGTCTTGAAGGTGAAGCCGTTTCCGTTTTCACCGCCTGCATCGCGGATACTGTCACGAAGGCCGCCTGTTTCACGTACAATCGGAATTGTACCATAACGGAGGGAAATCATCTGTGCAAGTCCGCAAGGCTCACTCTGGGACGGCATAAGGAACATATCCGCAGAGGAGTAAATTCTTCTTGCAAGGTCAGGCAGGAAGCCGATTGTTGCGCTTACCTTGTCAGGATAACGCCAAGCCATTTCCTTGAAGAAATCTTCGTAAATCTTTTCACCAGAACCGAGAATAGCAAACTTGCAGCCCATGTTTACCATGTCCTCGAAAACGTACTTGATAAGGTCAATACCCTTGTGGGATACGAAACGGGTGATGATACCGATAACAGGCTCGTCGCCTTCCTGAAGGTGGAGTTCTTCGAGGAGTGCCTTCTTACACTCAGCCTTGCCCTTGAGATTCTTTGTGGAGAAGTTCTTCACAAGGAGAGGGTCCTTTTCAGGGTCGAATGTATCAACATCGATACCGTTAAGGAAACCGCAGAGCTTATACTGCTTGTTATTGAGCGCTCTGTCAAGACCGTGGGAGTACCATGGGTCAAGGATTTCCCATGCATAGCTTGGTGAAACGGTTGTAATCTTGTCAGCTGTTTCAAATGCACCCTTCATAAGGTTTACGCAGCCATCGTATTCAAGGAGCTTTGTGTGGTACATAGGAATTCCGAGAACCTCGTTGAGAACTTCCATACCGTATTTACCCTGATACTGAATATTGTGGATTGTGAAAACAGTCTTGATATTTTCGTAGCCGTACTGATACTTGTAGAATACGTTGTAGTAAACAGGAACAAGTGCAGTCTGCCAGTCGTTACAGTTAATAACGTCAGGCTTCCAGCCGATATATTTCAGCATTTCCATAACAGCTCTTGAGAGGAAAACAAATCTTTCGCAGTCATCATAGAAGCCGTAAAGACCATCTCTGCCGAAGTAGTATTCGTTGTCAAGAAGGTAGTATGTAACACCATTGATTTCGCCTTTGAACACGCCGCAGTACTGCTTTCTCCAGCCTACGTCAACAGTAAAGTTTGTGATGAATTCAAGTCCTGCACGAAGCTCAGGCTTACAGCTCTTGTAGAGTGGGAGAACAACACGGCAATCCTGGCCGGCCTTGTTAAGTGCACGTGGGAGAGAACCGGCAACATCTGCAAGTCCGCCCGATGCAGCGTAAGGAACAGCTTCCGAAGCAGCATATAAAATATTCATATTGCAAAATTTCCTTTCGATAATATTATGTTTATGTGAATGCCGCACTAAATACGGCATTCACCAAGGTTCCTTCAAATAACAGCACCCTTGCCGATATAAAGAGGATAATTCTGCGAGCCTGTCAGCATACGCATGTCATTGATAGTAACATTCTTATCAGTGATAACGGAATTGATATCACACTTGCTGCCGATAACTGTATCCTGCATGAGAATAGCATTCTTTACAACAGCACCCTTGCCAACCTTTACGCCGCGGAAGAGCACGCAGTTTTCAACTGTACCCTCGATGATACAACCGTCACCGATAAGGGAGTTCTTGACGCTTGCGCCGATAGCAAACTTAACAGGCGGATTATCGCGTACCTTTGTGTAAACAGGTCTGTTTTCAGGGAACAGCTTGTTTCTGTTTTCAATGTTGAGAAGATCAAGGTTAGCCTTGTAGAAGGTTTCCATAGAAGTAATCTTGCTGAAATAGCCTGTGTGCTCATAACCCATAATCTTGTATTCATGAGTTCTGCCCTGAAGAATAGCCTGCTCAAAGCTGTAAAGGCTCTTGGAAGCAGCTTCAAGAACGATGTTCTTGAGGAATTCCTTGGAAAGAACAAACATATTGAGGGAGATGTTTGCAGCACCGCTGATGTGTGGAGCAAGAAGGACGTCAACAATTCTTCCCTCGTCATTGAGGCTGAAAACAGTAGCGTGCTGAGCCTGTTCAGCGTTGATAACATCCTTAGCGTAAACGGAAGTGATATCAGCGCCAGTTGCGATGTGCTGGTCAATAACCTTGGAGAAGTCAATGCTTGTAACAACATCACAGTCGGAAAGCACTACATAATCAGCGTTGGAGTAGTTGATGAAGTTGAAAACACCATAGAGAGCTTCAAGTCTTCCTCTGTAGATACCGCTCTGAACGTGGCTGAACGGTGGAAGGAGGTGAAGGCCTCCGATTTTTCTTGCCATATCCCAGTCACGGCCGCTGCCGAGGTGGTCAAGCAGGGACTGGTAGTTGGACTTTGTAACAACACCGACTTCGTCAATTCCGCTGTTTACCATATTGGAAAGAGGGAAGTCGATAAGGCGGTAGCGTCCGCCGAAAAGCACGGAGCCCATAGTTCTTTCCTTGGTTAAATCAGGAATAGTGCCGTCGTGCATATTTGAGAAAATCAAACCTAAAACATTTCTGTTATTGCTCATAATTCAGTTCCTCCTAACATAAACAGTTATATATTTTCCGAAATAATCTGCTTCGGAAGAACCTTTGCATTTTCGGATATAGTAATGTTGTGACCTACAACAGCAATGCCCCAGTCATCTCTGTTTTCAACAGCTTCAGGACGTGTACCAATCTGTGCGCCCTCGCATACAACGCAGTTTTCACCAACGATTGCATACTCAACAACAGCACCGGACTTGATAACGGAACCAGGCATGATGATGGAATCTGTAACTGTAGCACCCTTTTCGATTGTTACTCCCTCATAGATTACGGAGAAGTCAACTGTACCGTCAACAACACAGCCGTCTGTAACCATAGAATTTTCGATAACAGCATCAGGACCTATGTACTGTGGTGGCATGATAGGATTCTTGGAATACATCTTCCACTCAGGGTCATAAAGGTCGATAGGAATGTTAGGATTGAGAAGGTCCATGTTAGCTTCCCAGAGGGAATCGAGTGTACCAACGTCCTTCCAGTAACCTTCGAACATGTAAGCAACCATCTTTTCGTTAGCCTTGAGCATGTTAGGGATAATTGCCTTACCGAAGTCCTTGTCTTCATCAGGGTTGTTCTCGTTGTCAATAAGATACTGACGAAGTTCCTTCCAGCTGAAGATGTAGATACCCATTGAAGCAAATGTAGAACGTGGATTCTTTGGCTTTTCTTCGAAGTCGATGATATTGCTGTCGTCATCGGTAATCATGATACCGAAACGGGAAGCTTCCTCAAGAGGAACATCCTGAACAGCGATTGTAGCAACAGCACCCTTTTCCTTGTGGAACTGAAGCATCTTGTTGTAGTCCATCTTGTAGATGTGGTCGCCTGAAAGCATTACAACATAATCAGGGTCATATCTGTCGATGAACGGAATGTTCTGGTAGATAGCGTTTGCAGTACCCTTGTACCATTCAGCGCCGAGAGCTGTCTGGTATGGTGGGAGGCAATGTGCGCCGCCGTTGAGCTTGTCAAGGTCCCAAGGCTGACCATTGCCGATGTAATCGTGAAGAGCGAGAGGCTGATACTGGGTAAGTACGCCGACAGTATCAATACCTGAGTTTACGCAATTGGAAAGAGGGAAGTCGATAATTCTGTATTTGCCGCCGTAAGGAACAGCAGGCTTAGCCATGTCGTGTGTGAGAGCGTACAGACGGCTTCCCTGACCGCCTGCAAGCAGCATTGCTACGCATTCTTTTTTGGTTTTATACATTCTGGTATCCTCCTATATTTATGGGATTATTTATCAGTTTTTGCAGCCGTCTTTTTCTTTGACGGAGTTTTTGAAGCAGGCTTTTTAGCCGATGCGGATTTTGCACCCTTCGCCCCCTTTGCTGTACCTGCGGACTTGCTGCTCTTTGAAGCAGGCTTCTTTTCAGCAGCTTTAGCAGTTGTCTTTTTATCAGCAGACGCATTTGCGTCGGACTTAGCCTTAGGAGCACGCTTTTTCTTAGGTGTGCACTTGAAGTACATAACGCTCATAGGCGGAATGTCAATAACGATGGACTGCTCATAGCCGTGCATGGAGTAATCCTCAGCCTTTACCTTGCCGTTCTTGACAACGCCTGTACCGCCGTACTTTTCGTCATCTGTGCAGAGAATCTGCTCGTAGGTTCCCTCATAAGGAACGCCGATGCGGTAGTTATCTCTGCCAACCGGAACGAAGTTGCATACAGCGATGATTTCGTTGCCTTTTCTGTCGATACGGCGGAAAGAGATGATACTCTGCATGTAGTCATCGTGGCAAATCCATGAGAAACCTTCCCAGGATTCGTCATTTTCCCACAGTGGGGAATTTGCAAGATAAAGTTTGTTCAGGTCACGGTTGAAATCGAGAGTTTTGCGGTGTGTTTCGTAATCGAGAAGCAGCCAGTCAAGACCCTGCTTGTAGTTCCACTCAATAACCTGCGCAAATTCAGTACCCATGAAGTTGAGCTTCTTGCCAGGGTGCGCAAACATATACGCAAGGAATGCACGGAGGGAAGCAAATTTTTCTTCCATACTTCTGCCGCTCATCTTGTTGAACAGTGAAGCCTTTCCGTGAACAACCTCATCGTGAGAAATCGGAAGAATATAGTTTTCGCTGAAGCTGTAGAAGAATGAGAAAGTCAGCTTGCCGTGGTTGTTAGCACGGAAGATAGGATCCATCTTCATGTAGTCCAGCATATCATTCATCCAGCCCATGTTCCACTTGAAGTTGAAGCCAAGACCGCCAACGTCGGCAGGCTTTGTAACAAGCGGCCATGCTGTGGATTCTTCAGCAATCATGAGAATGTTGCCGCAGCGTCCGAAAACAGCAGTGTTGAGCTTGCGGAGGAACTCGATAGCCTCGTAGTTTTCGTTACCGCCGTCCTTGTTGGGACGCCATTCACGGCGGTCGTAGTCAAGGTAGAGCATAGAAGCAACAGCGTCAACTCTCAGACCGTCGATGTGGTATTTTTCAAGCCAGTAAATTGCATTGGAAATAAGGAATGACTGCACCTCAGGTCTTCCGAAGTCAAACACTCTTGTACCCCAGGACATATGCTCCTTTTTGAGTGGGTCGGTGTATTCATACAGGCAGTCGCCATCGAATTCGAAAAGGCCTGCAGCGTCCTTAGGGAAGTGAGCAGGAACCCAGTCGAGGATTACGCCGATACCTGCCTGATGGAACATATCCACCATCTTCATCATGTCCTCAGGAGTACCGTAACGGGAAGTCGGTGCATAATAACCGATTACCTGATAACCCCATGAACCGTCAAACGGATATTCCGCAAGAGGCATAAGCTCAATGTGGGTATATCCCAAGTCCTGAAGATACGGAATCATCTCCTCAGCGAACTTCACATAGCTGAAAGGCTCGCCGTTTTCATATGTACGCCATGAGCCGAGATGCGCCTCGTAAATGTTCACAGCGCTCTGGTAAATGTTCTTGGAATCTCTGTCCTTGAACCATTTTGCGTCGTTCCATTTGTAGCCGTCAATATCGAAATATTTTGTAGCAGTGTTAGGACGTGTTTCCATATGAGTACCATATGGGTCAGATTTCATGACAACGCTTCTGTGGGAAGTTTCAATACTGTATTTATATGTAAAATACTGTTCAACATCAGTAAGGAAGATTTCCCATACAGACGGGTCAGCAAGCTGCTCCATAGGATTGCGGTTTCTGTCCCAGTCATTGAAGTCGCCAACGATTGAAACCGATTTCGCATGTGGTGCCCAAACACGGAAGAATACGCCGTCCCTACCGTCCTTTTTGCCCTTATGCGCACCGAAAAATTCGTATGCAACATAGTTAGTTCCTTCGTGGAAGACATGGAGGGGGAACTCGTAGCCCTCAGGAAATTTTCTGTCATTGTTCGCCATATCAAAATGCTCCTTTAAATAATGGGAATGCATCAAAGGACGCATTTCACCCATAGTATACTTTTACTATGTTTATATTTTAACAGATTATGTATCATATTGCAACCCTTTTTAGTAAAATTTTATAATCTTGACGTAAACCACAAACTTAATTTGTGCATATTTAACATAAAAAATGGGTGTAAAAACTCCTAATAATTAACAAATTATTAGGAGTTTCAAAAGTTGTGATAATTATACATTTTTACGTATGTTTTTCACAACTAGAGTATACATTTTCAACACTATATTTTGTGCATTTTTACAACGAATACTGTTTTGTCGTCTTTGTGGTAATTTTTATCCTGACAGGAATTTTCTGCAAATCCGATTATTCTTTCCGCACAATCCTGCGGAGTAATTCCCATGCTCAGCATAAGCTCACGGACCCTGGGGAAGCAATCCTCGCATATTCCGTCAGTAATCATTACTGCCTCGTCACCGTCGGAAAGCTGAACACTGCGTCTTGAAATTTCCACCGAGCTGACAATCCCGACAGGTGTTGACCAGCTTTCAACGGTTTTTACTGTACCGTTTGATTTGATAAAGGTCTGCGCCGCACCAAGCTTTACAATTTCCGCCTTACCAGTGAAAAGATTGATTTTCATCAGGTCAACTGTTGCAAAGCTTTCATCGGCAGACTTTGTAAGCAGAAGCAGGTTGATAAGTCTTACAGCCGAATTTATGCCAAGTCCTGCACGTATAACCCTTGTCATAAGGGAAACAGTCATACAGCTTTCAACAGCCGCACGGACACCGCTTCCCATTCCGTCTGAAATAAGTATATAGACATTTCCGAAGCCGTCACGGAAGAAAGCATCCGAGTCGCCGCTTGTGTCCTCACGTCCGTTAACAGCGGCATGTCCCGTTTCGACCTCAAAAACAGGAAGCTCACTGAAGCAAAGCCTTGTAGTGCCGTTAAAAGTAATAACCTCAGGCGGAGCAAGGTCACGGTCGCAGATTTTTCCGAAGTGCTCCGAAACCGCTTCAAGCTTTTCCTTCAGCAGACCTTCATAAAAGCACTCAACGTAAATCCGTCCGTCAGTGTCTGAAAAGACGGTTGCCGAGGGTGACTTTACCCCGTATTCCGAAAGCGCCTCACGGACGTACTCCGAAAGCCTTTCGTCACAGCAGGGGAACTGCTCTGAACTTCTTCCGAAAAAGTTAAGCATATCTACCGTGCCCGAAAGCTGTTCCAGTGTAATCTCGCGCATACAACCCGTTATGCTTCCCGAACGTTTTTCAAGAAGATTAAGGCGGTGAAACTCGTTGAAAGCTTCGGCAATCATATTTTTCTGCGTGCAGCCTTCAAGTCCCTTATGCAGCTCATTTTCAGTAATGTAACCTTTTTTCTCAAGTATTTTCTCTGCAGGAAGCAGGTAATTCCGTATACGGTGTTCCTCACTTTCGCCGCAGAACGCACTGCTTCTGCACAGTGAGCATACCTTGCTGCAAACCTCTGAAGCAATGTCATTTTCACGTTCTCTCCTGCCGAAAACATCAGCAGCTTTTGTAAAGCTTGTTTTTATGTCCGAAACCGCAGAAGCGGCAAAATGAAGCCTGTTTCCGTATTGCTTTACAGCTGACGACGGTACGGAAAATTCCACGGCTGCAGGCTTTCGTATAATGTTTTCTGGAACAATACAGAAAAGCGCCGCCGCAATGGTTATATCAGGGATAAGCTTCAGCGTGTCCGCAGGCATTCCGTAAATAAGGGAACAGGCAATTGCTGTTCCGGCAAATGCCGCCGCAGAAACAAGCTTTCCTTTTTTTGATGCAATTCCCATTGCAAGTCCCGAACAGACAGTTATTGCGGCTGTTGAGGACATTGCAGAAGAAGCCATTCCGAAAGAGAAAGATGAAAGTGCGCCCGCCGCACCTGCGCCTGCAATGCCGTATCTGTACGCAAGTGCCGCCGTTGCAAGCAGACCTGCAACCCTGCCTGCATTGACTGCACCGAGGCTTATTCCGCAAAGCATACATACCGAAAAGATGTACACAACTGCATATGAAAGCGTGTTTTCAGCAGTTACTCCGAAGCCTGCGCCTGCAAAATCCGCCGCCCGTGCCGCAAAATAAGCCGCACACCCGCTTATTGCACCTCTGAAAATGATTGCCATAATCAGTGCAGGGGTAATGTCACAGTAAAATGCCGCAATTATTCCTCCCGCTATGTAAGCAAACGCAGACAGTGCGGCAATTCCTTTCGGGGCAAGTTTTCTGTCAAAAATTGTTGTTACCGCCGCCTTTGTAAGAATTACCGCAGGCATGGAAATTATTTCGGTAACATATTCGGAAAAGCTTTCTGCAATGAAGAAATTAAGCATTGCTCCGAGAAATGCTGCGGTACTGCTGAAAAGCGGTGCAATTGCTGTAATGGCAGTACAAAGCGGTGCACCGCCGCCTATGGAGGTTCCTGCCGCAAGATAACCGAAAAGTGCCGAAGCAAATATTCTTGCAAGCGCAGGCGGTTCCTTTCTGACTTCCTTTGGTACAGTCGCTTCTGTTCTGTTTTTTTCTTTCAGCTTCATAAATTTCAACATCCTTTCGATTTTATACTCATTCAGCATTAAGTATATCACCGAAGAAATAAAAAACTTGTCGAAAAAAGAAGAACATCTTGCGGCAGAATGTAAACCGTGTTATAATGAGGAAAAAGGAGGCGGTGTGTTGAAGCTTGATTATATCAGAATTACCAACGAAAACGGCGGAGTAATGCACGGCGGAAACCAGAGTCTTTTCGAAAAAAAGATAAAACGAAGCGGCTGCGGAATGATTGCCGCCTGCGATATGCTTCTGTACAAGCAAAGCAGAAAAGCCCTGACCCTTGACGATTACAGAAGTTTTATAACCGAAAACAGTCAGAGCTTTTTCTATAGATTTCATTACAATCTTATCGGTGTGTCAGCAGGCCGCATTGTAAAATTCCTGAAAAGGCACGGGTTGAACGTACGCTTCATCTCACGTCACCGACTGAAAGGAAACAAATTCGGACAGTTTATAAAACAGTCGCTTGACAACGATACACCTGTAATTGTCCGTGTCGGACTGAACAGAGAAAAACTTCCGTACAAAATAAATTATACCGTCAGCGGAAGAATTTCTCAGGGAAAAATGTCATGGCACTATATAACCGTGACGGGACTTGAAAATGATATGCTTTACTATTCCACATGGGGCGCAACAGGGGAAATGCCCATCTCCGAATTGCAGAGCAAGCTTGGATTTATGGGCGGAATAATCTGTATAAAATAAAACAAACGGCTTTTGATTTTTGTATCAAAAGCCGTTTTGTATATGTTGTTGAATTACTTGAGCTTCCAGATGTCGCGAGCGTAGTCCTCAACAGAACGGTCTGCGGAGAAGATACCTGCACCTGCAATGTTGTGGAGGGACATTCTGTTCCACTTTGTTGTATCCTTGTAGCACTCGGAAACATACTGCTGAGCGCACTGATATGCGTCGAAATCAGCGAGAACCATGTATGGGTCCTTGAACTTGAGGGAGTTAGCAACTTCTTCGAATGTACAGCCGTTGATGCCGTGGTACATTCTGTTGATAGCCTTGTTGATAACGTCGTTGTTGTTGCAGTAGTCCTCAGGACGGTAGCCCTGTGCCTGCTTGGAAAGAACTTCATCAGCGTTCATACCGAAGATGAAGATGTTGTCGATACCAACCTGTTCCTTGATTTCAACGTTAGCGCCGTCGAGAGTACCGAGAGTGAGCGCACCGTTGAGCATGAACTTCATGTTACCTGTACCTGAAGCTTCCTTACCTGCCAGGGAAATCTGCTCGGAAACTTCGGAAGCAGGCATGATAAGCTCGGAAAGGCTTACGCAGTAGTTTTCAACGAAGTAAACCTGGAGCTTTTCGCTGATCTTGGGATTCTTTCTGATTTCCTCACCGAGAGCCCAGATCATCTTGATAATCTGCTTAGCAAGGTAGTAACCAGGAGCAGCCTTTGCAGCGAAGATGTATGTCTTTGGTACAAAATCTGCATCCGGGTGTTCGAGGAGGTAGTTGTATTCAGCAATGATGTTCAGAGCGTTGAGGTGCTGACGCTTGTATTCGTGCAGACGCTTAACCTGAACGTCGAAAATGGAATCAGTGTTGAGAGTTGTGCCGAAGTTTGTCTTGATATACTTTGCAAAACGCTCCTTGTTAGCTTTCTTGATTTCAGCAAGCTGCTTGATAACAGCTTCGTCATTTTCAAACTTGTTGAGGTTGATAAGCTCGCCTGCGTTTTTCTTGAAGCCGTCACCGATTGTATCCTCAAGAAGCTTTGTAAGGCCTGGGTTAGCCTGGAGAAGCCATCTTCTGTAAGCGATACCGTTTGTAACGTTCTTGAACTTGTATGGTGTATCAGCGTATTCGTTGGCGAAAACGTCCTTTTTGATGATATCGGAGTGGAGCTTGGAAACGCCGTTTACGCTGTGGGAAGCACATACGCAGAGCAGAGCCATGTGAATCTGGTTGTTCTGGATGATAGACATTCTTGTAACCTTTGCGCTGTCGCCGAGTCGTTCCATAAGGTCAGCACAGTAACGGTTGTTGATTTCAACGATGATGGAGAAAATTCTCGGAACAATCTGCTTAACAAGGTTAACATCCCACTTTTCAAGCGCTTCAGCAAGAACAGTGTGGTTTGTGTAAGCAAATGTGTTTGTAACAATGTGCCAAGCTTTTGTCCAGCTGTATCCGCAGTCATCGAGGAGGATACGCATAAGCTCAGGAATAGCAAGTGTAGGGTGAGTATCGTTGATGTGGATAGCAACCTTTTCGTGGAGGTTATCAAGTGTACCGTAAACTCTCATATGACGGTCAACGATGTCGCCAACGGAAGCTGCACACATGAAGTACTGCTGACGAAGACGGAGGCTCTTACCTTCGAGGTGGTTATCGTTAGGATAAAGAACCTTGGAAATAGCCTGGGCAACAGTATTCTGGCTGAGAGCCTTAGCATAGTCACCCTGATTGAACATAGCCATGTCAAAGGAAGGCGCCTTAGCCTGCCACAGACGGAGTACGGAAACGGAGTCGTTGCCGTAGCCCGGAATATACATATCATAAGGTACAGCCTGAACTGTGTTGTAGTTTGTATAGGAAATGTGGTGGTACTTGTCATCCCAGTATTCTGTCAGCTCGCCCTCAAAGTGAACGTCGATGGTCTTGTCAGTTTTAGGAACAAGCCATGTTTCGCCGCCAGGGAGCCAGTTGTCAGGAAGCTCAGTCTGCCAGCCTTCTTCAATCTTCTGCTTGAAGATACCGTACTCATAGCAGATGGAGTAACCCATTGCAGGGTAACCGTCAGTAGCAAGACCGTCAAGGTAGCAAGCAGCAAGACGGCCAAGACCGCCGTTACCAAGGCCTGCGTCAGGCTCGTATTCGTAAATTCTGTCAATGTTTACACCGAGGTCGGAAAGTGTTTCCTCAGCAATATCATTAATCTGAAGGTTGAAAAGGCTTGTCTTGAGGGAACGTCCCATAAGGAATTCCATGGAAAGGTAGTAAACTTCCTTCTTGCCCGCAGACTGAGTCTTAGCGCGTGCTTTGCGGCGTCTTTCACGGAGTATTTCAACAACTACTGCGGAAAGTGCCTTGTAGTACTGGTTATCGGAAGCTTCGTTAGGAGCAACGTTGAACTCCACCTGAAGCTCGTTTACAAGCTTTTCCTTGAAAGCTTCCTTGCTGATAACAGGCATCATAATCTTCATCTTCTCCAATCTTGTATTTTGATTTCATCATACATATAGAAATAATTATACCTTATTTTACATTTCAAAACAACTGTAATAATAAACAAATTTAATCGTTTTCGGACAAATGCCCTATAGGTTTGTTACAAATTTAACGAATGTTTTTTATGCAAAAAGTCAATTCGTTATGTGAAAATTGCATCGAGAATATCAATTTCCACTGTCTGCTCGGGCTTGAAATCCTCAGAAGAAGCGTAATCAAGCAGGCTGTTCATGAGCTGTCTGCAAGGCAGGGAATTCGGGTTGCTGTCAAGCTTTGCAGTGCATACAAGCAGATTTCCGCCGCCTGTTTTAACCTCAAATACAGTTCCGAGATTATGGTTTCTCTCACAGTTGTCAATTGTACGCACAATAGGCTCGATGCCTGTTCCGTCAAGAATTGCTGTTCTTGACGCAGAAACAATATCATACCACTGTGCTGTGGAGTAATTTTCAGACGGGAACTTTGCAAGTGCGGGGTGACTGTTTTCAACCAGCAGACCGAGCGTACCCACAGGAGTAGCCTTGTTCATGGAAAGAGAAATGGAGTTGAACATCGGGTAGTTCCAGAAGTCAGTGCAGTATGTTCCCTCAATGGACTTGTTTTCATCAAGTTTTTCAGGCAGGAACAGAACGCTTTTACCCTCTGCAAGTGCGGATTTTGCTTCATTCCAGACTTTTGAAACAACAACATTTTCAGGTGTCGCAGTTGTTGTTTCCGGATATACCCAGAGTATATATTTGTTGCAGATATCCTTACAGTTAAGTGTCAGAACCACCTTAGCAGGCTTTCTCACCATAGGAATTTCAAGTTCAACCTTGCCAAGGTCGAAAGTACCGCCCTTGAATTCACCCTTTGCGGAAAGGCTGTACTCGGAAATCACGTCGCCGTTCACGGAAAGACGTACATCAACTTTCGGGTCAACATCAGCCTTTGCGGCATAATTATAAAGCTGAACAGGCATTTCAAGCTTTTCACCTGCCGCAAATACAAACTTCGGAAGCAAGCCGAGAATTACACGCTCAGAGCAGAAGCCTCTCCACTCAATCGAAGTAATAACACCCTTGCTTTCCATAAATGAGTTCAGCACACCCACAAGTGCAGTACCCTGTCCCGTAAAGTCCTGAATGTCAAGCAGCTGGAAGCCTGAAAGCTCTTTTGAACGGAGTGCTGTTTCGATTTCATTCTTGTAGCATTCAGCCGCAAAACGTCCGCTTGCACGGAAGAACCTGTCCGCATATTTCAGCAGACCTGCGTCCTCAAGTCGCTCACGGAATATTTCAAGGTTGTATGGTTTCAGTACGCCCGTGTACTTTTCAATTTCGTTGTAATCGGGGTACATGAAGTACTGACCGACCTCATGGGATACAACAGGGATTTCCGACACGAATTCGCCGCCTGCGTTGTCAAGGGAAACGGTCTTTACACCAGTACCATACTGGATTTCGATAGTGCCGCCTGCGTTCTGTTCAGCGCTTACAGAGGACGGACGGATATGTGCATCGTAGCTGTAATCGGAATTCGGCGCATCAGTCTGAATGTGTCCGAGAGGTGCGTCGCACATTGCATAAGAGCCGCGGAAAAGTCGTTCCTTTGAGAAGCGTACGCCAACGAAGAAATCGTCGTTTTCCACGATACAAGGCCAGAACTGAAAGTTATTTGAGCCCTGTGTATAGAGGTGGCGGCCGTCATACTTCTTATAGCCGCCGAGAATTTCGTTCAGACGTTCCTTGCTGCCCCAGAGCTCGTTTCCAAGGGACATAGCAAAGAAGGAAGGATGGTTGCCGAACTCGTCAAGAATACGGAAACCCTCGTCGATAAGATACTGCTGGCCGTCGGTGATTTCGTCCTCAACCGTGCCCCAGAAAGGAAGCTCAGGCTCCATGTAGATGCCCAGCTGGTCAGCGGCGCAGAATGCAGCATCAGGCGGACAGCAGGTGTGGAAACGGTAGTGGTTTATACCGTGCTCCCTGGCGGTTTTCATTACTGCAAGCCAGCTTTCGGTATCAGTTGGTGCAGCACCTGTCATTGGGAAAATCATACCGTCATGCTTACCGCGCAGGAACACCTTTTCGCCGTTTACAAGGAATTCCGTGCCACGTGTTGAAAAATCACGTATACCAAAGGAAACCGACTGAATATCACCGTCATTTGCAATATTCATAACATAAGTAACGGGATTATGCTCGCTCCAGAGGCTTGCTTTTTCCATTTCATACGTAAATTCGGGGCAGTCCTTTGTTACTGTAACCGTCTTTTTGGGGAAGCCGCTTACGTCAACATTCAGTTCAAGGCTTTCAGCGCCGACAATTCCGCCCCTTACGGTTACGGTTTTTGTTGCAGCGTCTGTATAAAGCTTAGGATTGACAAAACGTGCCTCGTTTACACATTCAATGTACAGACCGCCTGTAATACCGAGCCAGTTAGTCTGAGTGTCCTGAGATGTCATATGACCGCCGGGAACGGGACAGCTTACGTTGTCAATCATAATTGTTATACGGATTTCGCCGCCGTTCACATAATTGGTGATGTCGTACCGGTGCGCGGTGCACAGGCTGTTCTGAGTGCCCACGAATTCGCCGTTGATCCACAGATTGCTTGTACGTGTGCGTTCCATGACGAGGAATACTTTGCAGCCCTGTTTTTTCGGAGCAATATTAATTGTGCGTTCATAAAGTGCGTATCCCTCAAAGCGGTGAGGGTCAGTAAGATAACCTGCGCTTCTTTCGTCGGTAACAGGAGATTTTTTCAGCTGCTGAACAGTGGACGGAAGGACAACGCTGTCCTCGAAACCTGCGTTGATGTCAGGTTTTTCCTTGCTCAGACAGAAATTCCATTTTTCATATGTAAGGTGAATTTTTTCTATCATTTTCCCCCAACCCTTTCATACAAGATGTAAACGATTAAAGCAATTATATCATTCAAATATTAACATTTCAACAAAATACATGGACGGAAATTTGCCAAACAGTAAATGATATTTCAGCAGTTTTTGCCAAGCTCCCAGAATGCAACAGCGCTTGCCGCCGCAACATTCAATGAGTCAACACCGTGTGACATGGGGATTTTTACCGTGTAGTCACATTCTGCAATTGTCTTTTCAGCAAGCCCGTCGCCCTCTGTTCCCAGAAATACCGCAAGCTTTTCTTCCGCGGCAAGCTTCGGGTCGGAAATGCTGACCGAATTGTCGTCAAGCGCCATTGCCGCTGTAGCAAAGCCAAGCTTTTTCAGTGTTTCGGTGCTTCCGTCGAAATAAGTCCACTTCACCTGAAAAACAGTTCCCATGCTTACCCTTGCCGCACGTCTGTACAACGGGTCGCTGCACCCCTCTGTAAGAAGAACAGCGTCCATGCCAAGCGCCGCCGCAGAACGGAAAATCGCTCCTATATTGGTTGGGTTTACAACATTTTCAAGTACGGCAATGCGTCTTGCACCAAGACATATCTCCTCAGCCGCAGGCATAGGTTTCCTCCGCATTGCGCAAAGTGCTCCCCGTGTAAGACGGAAGCCTGTTATTTTGGTAAGGATATCCTCGTCAGCCGTGTAAACAGGTACATTGCAGTTTCTGACAATCTCCCTTGCCTCGCCATCAATATGTCTGCGTTCAAGAAGCAGTGAAAGCGGTCTGTATCCTGCGTTCAGTGCGCGCTCGATAACCTTGGGACTTTCGGCAATGAAAATCCCCTCGTCAGGTTCATAGTAATGAAGAAGCTGAGCTTCGTTGAGTTGTGCATAAATTTCCAGCTCAGGGGCGGAAATGTCTGTAAGTTCAATTATATCTGACATGATAAATCTCCTGAAAGTTTTTTATGATTATACCATATGTCAGCGTAAAAAACAATATTGCCTTGTACCGCTTAAACGTTTTGTACTTTAAAAATTCCCAAATAATTAATCAATGCAAGTTGATGTTATGACAGTTATATCCTATAATTTTAAAATCAGGACATATTTATGAGAGGTATGGTGGAAACATGAATACATTAAAAAGAGTTGCTGTTGTTGCGGTAGCTTTGTCAATTACTGCTACGGTTTTTTCGGGATGCGCGGAAAAGGGGGGCACTGACATGGACGTGACAGCAGAAAGCACATCCGTTGCAGCAACTGCTACAGAACAAAAGGAGCAGCTGAAGGTAATTTATGATGAAATAAAAACGGAATTCGGCAATCCCGACCTTGCGGATTATCCGCTCACAGCAAGTGAGGTTCCTGCTAATTATGAGGCGGTGTATGAAGCTGAAAACGCTGAAATGATTGGTTCAGCGGCAGCGTATGCAAATGAGTCTGCTTCGGGCGGCTCAGCGGTAAACGGTGTTAATCATGGTGAAAAGGACAGCCTTGCTTTTACCGTAAATGCGGAGTATACAGGATTTTATGACCTTAATTTCATCTGTAAGTCGGGTGATGACGCAAAGCGTGAAAATTATGTTGCACTGGACGGAGAAAAAATCGGCAGTATAATCTGCCGTAATAACGGCGTTTTCGGTGACAGCTACCTTAAAAACGTGTATCTCACAGCAGGAGAGCATAAGGTTGCAATTATTCCGTCATGGGGTTATACCGACTATGACTGTCTGAAGCTTACTGCAAACACTTCAATTACCGCAGATACATATAAGGTTACAGCGCCGCTTTCCAACCCGAATGCCGATGACCATACACAGCGCCTTTACAAGTTCCTCTGTGACATTTACGGCAAGTACAGCCTTACAGGACAGTATGCCGACGACGGACGCCTGTCAACCGAATTCAAGCGTATCTACAAGCAGACCGGCTCACATTTTGCCGTTCTCGGAATGGATATGATGAACTACAATTCGGGCTCGGTTGCATACGGAAGCGACTCCAACACGGTTGAATTTGCATACGATTTCTATACAAACGGCGGTGGTATCGTAACCCTCTGCTGGCACTGGCATTCTCCCGTTGACTATCAGGTGAACGACGAGAACAATCCATGGTATAAATCGTTCTATAAGGAAGCGTCAACCCTTGACCTGGATAAAATTATGAACGGCGAGGATGAGCACGGTTACGAGCTTCTCATGCAGGATATCGACCTTATCTCCGAACAGCTTGCAAGACTCCGTGACGCTGGCGTGCCTGTTCTGTGGCGTCCTCTGCATGAGGCTTCGGGCGGCTGGTTCTGGTGGGGCAACTGTGATGCCGAAAGCTACAAGAAGCTCTGGAATACAATGTATGACAAAATGACCAACGAGCATGGTCTTACAAATCTTATCTGGGTATGGAACGCACAGGACCCCGAATGGTATCCGGGCGATGAAACTGTGGATATCATTTCAACCGATATTTATGCAGGAAATCTTGTTGACTCCAGTTTCAGCGGAAGCTTTGCACAGCTTGCTGAAGTTCCGACGGAAAACAAGCTTGTTGCTCTTTCCGAAAACGGCTGTGTAATGGATCCCGATAAGGTTATGAATACAAACAGCCGCTGGCTTTACTGGGGAACATGGAGCAATCCGTTCACGCTGAAAAACGGCATTCTCAATGAGGAGTATACCTCTCTCGAAACTCTCGATAAGGCATATCAGAGTGACAGAACCCTTACTCTCGAAGAACTTCCCGACCTTAAAAATTATCCGCTTGATTAAAAAACGTATTGCACATCTGCAAAAAAGCAGGTGTGCAATTTGTTTATTGTGTTGATTAATTTGTGCAATATGACAAAAGCATGGAAAAATTATTGCTATTAATAAGGAAATATTGTATAATTAAATCAATAATTGTATGATGTTATCATTGTGTTAAAGCGATGCATAAATAAAGGGTCGGTGTGTTTATGAAGGACGAAAAAAAGCGAATAAAAATGCTTAAGATATTGGCGTATTCATGCGTGGCGCTGTCATTGGCAATAACTGTTGCAGCTGCTTTGCTTGAAACCTTTGAAAGTGTGGCAATTACAGTTGCAATTCTTCTGGCAATCGGTACTGTGATGCTGGTAAGAAATGTGTTCTTCATCTTTGAGAACAAGTTCAGAAGCATCGAAGAAATCATAGACCGCATTTCGGGCTACGCTGAAGTAAAATACAACAAGAAGGACGAAACAGCATATATTTCCGCAAAGTTTTCCGCAATTACAGGAATTGACGTTGCAAGCGAATTTATTGATGATGTTGAATACAAGAAAATTATGACTGAGCTTGTTTCAAGTCCGTCAGACGCAGGTCCTGATATTTACATGTCAGCACGTCCTGAAGGTTGGGTGCGTATTTCCACATTTGAAAATGAGTACTATGAATTTACCATGATTTCAGATGTTTCCGAGTACGTTTCCTGCCGCAACATCATCAAAAGCCTGAAATATTACGACAGCGACACAGGTATGCTCTGCCGTGACGCATTTATAGCAAAGGTGCGTGCGGTAACGGAAAACAACAGAGGTATTATAGGACTTATAAGCGTTATCATCAGCGGTGTTGACAAGGTTTCCTCATTCAAGGGAACTACGGCCGCAGATAAGGTTGTAACAAGGGCTGCAGCATTTATCAAGCGCTTTGAAAATCCTCACAATGCTTTTGCGGGAAGAGCATCAACGAATGAAATGTGTATTCTCCTGACAGATACATACGAGGACGGATGCAGAAAATATGCCGATAAGATTTATAACGGCCTTACCGAAGTTTTCAAGGAAATGGACAACAGCGAGTATGTTCACGTTTACTGCGGTTATGCGCTGTTCAATGACCGTGATTCCGATGCCGTATCAATGATAGCGTCGGCAGACTATGCAGCTTATGAGGCAAAAACCTCCGCGTCAGCTGCGCCTGTGAAATTCGATCAGGCAAATTATGTTCTCCGTGCACACGACTTTGAAAAAATTCAGGTATTCAACATCGTTACAACCGAAAATAAAATCGATTATCATTTTCAGCCTGTTGTCGACGCAAAAACAGGAGAGATATTCGGTTATGAAGCACTTATGCGTCCACACGAGGTCAACGGCATAAGACTTTCGCCGTCCGAAGCAATTACCATTGCAAAGGAACAGAATGTTATCGATAAAATTGAACTCCTTACTATAAGCAACCTGCTTAAATATCTTTCGGATAATATCGAACTTTTCAAGGGTAAGCGTCTGTTTATCAATACGATACCTAACTGCTTCATCACTGATGACGAGTATGAGGAGCTTTTTGCCAAGTACGGAAATGTGTTTGACAGACTGATTATTGAAATTACCGAGGGAAGCCAGATTACTCCGGACAGTATTGAGCTGATGAGAAACAGATACAGCAGTAAACATGCGCTCTTTGCGCTTGATGATTACGGCACCGGTTATGCCAATGAGTCAACTCTGCTTTCAATCCAGCCTGACTTTATCAAGATTGACCGTTCAATTGTTTCAAATATTGAGAACGACACTCAGAAGCGTCATCTTGTTGCAAACATGATAAACTTCGCCAAGAGTCACGGTATCAAAACCCTCAGCGAGGGAATAGAAACAAAGGGCGAGCTTGAAACAGTTATTACTCTCGGAATTGATTATATCCAGGGCTACTATACGGGAAGACCTAACCCTGTTATTCTTTCCGATATATCTGCGGATATCAGGGATCAGCTTCTCGACATAAACCTGAAAAATACAGGCTACAAGAAAATGGTGTACAGGCTTGAGGACAGCAGTACCATTGATATTGAAACACTTGCAGTACAGGGTTATACCGATATCGTGCTTGTTTCCGAAGAAGTTAATTTCAAAAGCAATCCATTGCGCTCGGTCAATATGCGTATTGTCTGTGAGGACGGTTACAAGGGTACAATCCGTATTTCCGACGTAAATATATTCGGTCTTGAAGGACCTGTCCTGACGCTCGGCAAGAATTGCGATGTCGCACTTGAGATAAGCGGAAAGAATACTTTCAGCTATGAGGGAATAAGAGTTCCTGAAACAAGCAGCTTTGTCCTTAAGGGTGACGGCTCATTAAAACTTGATGTCAGCAGTGATGATGGTACTGTTCTCGGCGGCAACTACTTCCAGGATTACGGAAATATCCGACTTGAACATACAGGACAGCTTGATATTTATGTTGAAACAAGCAATATTGTCGGTATCGGCGGAGGTGCAGGAAGCGAAGCATCTTCCATTGAAATTGTTTCCGGCAAGTTTACAACAGAGCTTCGCGGCGTAAATATTATTGCAGTCGGCTCGGTATCAGGTCTTGCGGATATTGAAATAAGCGGCGGCGACATTGCTCTTGAAAATGCGGGAAGAAACGTTGTTGGTATAGGTTCAATGAACGGTACAGCAACAGTGAATGTGCAGACAGATATCAGGGCTGTTTGCTCAGGTAACAGATGCTGTGCGGTAGGTACTCTTGATAACGGAAGCGGCAGGATTGTGTTCGGCAGCGGCAAATATGAGCTTTCAGCAAATGCCAAGGAAGCTGCAGCAATCGGTGCGCTGGGCGGAAGCGTTGATATTGAAATTAACGATGGTAAGTACAATATCCGCTGTGAGGGCAACGATGTAACAGGCATCGGTGACAGAACAGGTTCAGGAAATGTACAGATCAACAACGCACAGATGAAGCTTTACACAGCAGCTTCTATGGAGCTCGGAATTGGTTCAGGAAACGGCAGCGCAGTAATTTCCAATATCGACGTTGTATACGACGGCAGAGGAAAGATAAAAGCAACAGCACCTGACGGAGGCGAACTCAATATAGTTGAGGTTGCTGAAAATCTTGTTGAGTTTCACTGCAAGGCGGTATAAACAGAAAAACCACTTTCACTTATGTGAGTGAAATGATATAATGATGGTAGACACTAAAAAAGCCAGTGTCTACCATCATTTTTTGTGATATACTAAATAAAAGAAAGGAGAATAAAAATGGGTAAAACAGGAAGAATAAACAGAAACTCCAGTAAAGAAGAAAAACTGATATTCGTAAAACGAATGCTTGCAGGAGAAAGTGGCAGAAAAATAGAAAAAGAAACAGGTATACATCACTCATTGATACATCAATGGACAAAGCAGTATCTTGAAGGAGGAGAAGCAGCACT